>JACRBR010000161.1 GCA_016213125.1 Chloroflexota bacterium
ATTCGGCCGCTGGACTGTTCCTACCGCGTGGCAGTACTCGAACGGATCGCTGTACGCGACAACGGGCACCCTGAACGCTTCGCGATGCTCGGTAACGGGCAAGTGCGTCACGATGACAATGACGATCCCAAGGACTGCCCAAGTGACAACGGCCGAGGCAAGACCAGCCTTCATGACTGCCCGCTACTGCTGCACCAACACCAGCCGGTTCCCCTCGGGGTCCGCGATCCCGGCGATTGTCGCCCCGTCCGGGATCTGGAACGCCTGCGCGACGATCGACCCGCCGAGTTGCTCCGCCTTCGCCATCGATGCGCCCAGGTCCAGCACCTGGATGTACAGCGTGATTCCCGGAGTCGCGCTCTGCATGATGTGCCCCGTGATCTGCTCCGGCGCGCCGATGCCCGGCCCGATCTGCATGATCGGACCGTCGGCGATCTCCCAGTTGAACATCTGCGAATAGAACGCCCGCATCTTCGCCGCGTCCCGGGCCTGGATGTCCCAGTGCACCACCGGCCGCGCCCAGTCCTCCGCCATCACACGCTCCGATCACCTACGAACTACTCACTACGAACCACCGTCCCCCGTCCCTCGCCCCTCGTCCCTCGTCCCGCCACTGTCCCCTGTCCCCTGTCCCCTGTCCACTGTCAACTAAACCCCGGCATCCCGCCCTTCGAGTTGTCGATGAACCCGATGATGTTCCCGTCCGGGTCGTTCAGCGTCACAAGCCGCCCCGGCGGGATGTCGAACGGCGGCTCGTTGAACGCATATCCGCGCGCCGAAAGCTCCGCGTACGCCTCGTCCACGCTTTCCACCTCGAACCACACCCCTGTCCCGCCGCGCCCCGTATCCGGCGAGCCCGGCGCCAGGATTAGGTAGCAGTGCTCATCGAACTTGAAGTACGGCCCCTCGTACGGCGTCGGCTCCAACCCCAGCACGTCCGCGTACCACGCCTTCGACGCCTCAGGGTCTCCGCAAAACTGGATCGCCGTCTCGATCCGCCGCACCCGCACCATCGTGACCTCCGTAGGGGCGCAGCCTGCTGCGCCCGAATGTCTCGCGAGAACACGAGGGCGGCATTCCAAGCGAACGCCGCCCTCAGCGCGGGACCTATAACCTACAACCCGAAACCTACAACCTAACCGTCACATCGCTGGCGGCTTCATGATCCCGACTACGTTCCCGTCCGGGTCCTTAAACTGCGCGATGCTCGGCCCGCCCGGCACGTCCATCGGCGGCATCACCACCTCCGCGCCCAGGCTCTTTGCCTTCTCCAGCGTCGCCGCCAGGTCGTCGACGTCCACGTACACCGTCAGTGCCGGCTTGCCGTCCATGCTGTTCGACAGCCCACCGCCGATGCCGCCGTTCTCGCCCTGCACCATGCCGTAGTTCATCGGGTTGCTCGCGTCGACCTTCCACCCGAACAGGTCGCTGTAGAACTTCTGCGTCTTCGCTCCGTCTTTCCCCAGGATCTCGAACCAGGTGACCGGGTTTCCCTTTGCCATTACACGCTCCTTGTATTGAAAGCCTGCCTTGCCTCTGTCGTTACGCGCCCAGCGCCTCGCGAGTTTCACGGATCTGCGCGATGTGCCCCGGCACATGCATGTCCGCGATCGCCACCAGCCACTCCCCCATCGTCGGCGTCGCCCCGAACGGCGTGTCCTTCAGCAACTCGATCCGCACGCGCGCACCGATCTCCTCGTCCGTGAGCCGCGCCGCTATCTCGCCGATTGCCCGGTACTGGCCGCACACCGCCGCCACCAGCGCCGGAAACGCGATCTCTCGCCGGTCCGCCGTGTAGTGGGTGATCCCGGGCGTGACCTCCAGCTCCGGCACCCCCTCGATGAGCACCCGCTGGATCCCCGCGAGAAACGTGTCGCGGTCGTCGCCGTACAGGTGCGAGAGCTGCTCCCGCACGCACCATGCGCCGTCGTTGGGCCGGCTCGCGGCCTCTGCGTCGCCAAGGTCCGCGCAGGCGTCCTCCAGTTCGTCCGCGCGCTGGTGCAGCACAGCCGCCAGGTCTGCTCCGGTCGCCGTGGGCATCCATCCTCCTTGACCGCCTGTGGACTTCCGATTCTAAAGCGACTGTAGAAAACGGTCAACCCCGTGTACCATGCAGCGCGGGGAGGTTACGACCATGGGCAAAACCTACGACCAGCACTGCCCCATCGCCATGACCCTCGACCTCATCGGCGACCGGTGGACCCTGCTCATCCTCCGCGATCTCGCCTTCGGCCACAGCCGCTTCAACGAGCTTCTCGCTTCCTCCTCTGGGATGTCCACCAAGATCCTCTCGGAGCGCCTCAAACTGCTCGAGTCGCATGGCCTCATCGAGCGCACCATCTACAGCGAGCACCCCCTCCGCGCCGAGTACCACCTGACCCCGCTCGGCCTCTCGCTGGAACCGGTGCTGATGGCCGTCGCCGAGTGGGGATTGACCCACCTCATCTCCCGCAAAGAGGCGCAGGACATCCGCGGCATGATCGATGCGATGAAGGCCGCGCGGCCGGCCGCGATGCCGGCAAAGAAGAGGGCGGACGCCGCGGCGCCCGCCTGAATGACTCTCCCTTTCGCAGCGGCCTTAATGCGATGCCTGTTGCACCAGCTTCGCTTCCACCTCGCGCAGTCGCTTGCTCACGATCGGCAGCATGCCGACGGCGACCTGTGGGTTCGTCCGTAGCTCCGCCACGAAGTCCCAGCGTGAAAGAACCAGGCACTCAACGTCATCGAGCGCCTTCACCGTTGCCACCCGGGGCCCACCATCAAGCAGCGCCATCTCTCCGAACACGCCGCCCGGGCCCAGTTCGTTCAGCTTCTGCCTCTTCGCACCCTGCCCGGTCGAAACCTCGACCTTCCCCTTCGTCACGATGAAGAAGGCCACCGCCTGCTCCCCTTCTTTGACGATGGTCTCGCCCTTCTTGTAGCTGCGCTCCACCACGGCGCGACCCAGGCGGGCCAGATCCTTGCGGGGCAGCTGCGAGAAGAGCGCGGCGGCCGCCAGTTGTTCCTCGTGGGCCATATCGTCCTCCTGACTCGGACAGGATCACGTTCGGTGGATGGGCCGTATTGTACGTTCGCCTCCGCCCGCCTGCAATACGAGACGTTCGGCCCGTGGGTCATCCGCGAGCGCCAGCTATACTCACCCCGGGAGGCGTTCCCGGCGATGCTGCTGCACATCGGCAACACGGCCACCAGTTGGACCACCCTCGACCCGTACGTTTTCGCGGTTGGCTTCGCGCTGTTTCTCGTGCTCGCGGCCATCATCTGGCTTCCCGCCCGCCTTCCTCGCGCCGCCCGCCGCGCCCTGCGCGCCGTAGCCGGCCCCGCCGCCGCCGTCGGCGTCGCTCTTGCCATCCTCCCCTCGGTCCTTCCCTACGACCACCTCCTCCCAACCGCCCACGCCGAGGCGCAGGAGGAGGTCCACACCACCCATTGCCACATCAACCCCGGCTCCTGCTCCGACGCCCCCCTCTCCGCCGGGGCTGGCCAGTTCCTCATGGGTGAGCCGCTTGTCGTCACACCTGTGCTGCTGGCGTTTCTGATCGTCGTCTCCGCGCCGGTTCTCATCGGGCGCAATCCGTTGCCGGCGCTGCGTCCGCCGCTGTTCGCCGCCGCCTGACGTAGCCTCACACAGTTAGCAATGGAGGAATCGCATGGCCACGCGAACGCGTGTCCTCGTTGCGGCCGCGTTCGCGATAACTGTGGCACTCCTTGCCACAGCCTGCGGCGACAGCGCCACAACCGAGAACTCGGCCCAGCAAAGTGACATCCAGGCCCTCCAGGACAGGATCCAGCGCAACGAGATGCTGTATTCGAACCTGCAGCTACAGGGCCTGCCCCTGCACGACCTGAACGAAACCCTCGTCAACGACGGCAAGGTGGAAAGCAACTTCCTGCCCACCACTCGGTCCGTCATTCGCATCGTCGGCCTCACCAACTGGAACGGCACGCTCCAGCCCGATGCCACGAAGCTTCAGGATCACGCCATCGAACTCATCCATGTGCTCGAGAGCGGGGACATCGAAGCGGCGAAGACCGCCTCGACTGACATGCACGAGCAATGGCACCAGTTCACCGTGAAGGTTTGGTCCGAGATCGGCGCCGATATCCCACCCGAAGCCGGGACATCGAAGGACAGCCACGACGCAACCACACCGGGTGCGGAAGCGACACCGGCGCTCGACGACCACTAGCAATGAAAGAACCCACCGGAGGGCGCACGCGCGCTCGCCGTCGTAGAGAAGGAGAAGCACCTTGAGACACGCATTTGCAGCCCTGGCACTGCTCGGCGCATCGACCCTGGGCGCGCTCGCGGTAGCGGCGAGCGTCTCCGCCCACGCGGAGTACGAAAGCTCCACACCCGCTGCCGGCGAGGTAGTCGCAACGGCCCCCGCCAGCGTCACCGTCAACTTCAACGGGGAGATGCAGAAGACTCCCGGTACCTACGCCCTCACGGTCACCAGCCCGTCCGGCATTGGCGTTACCG
>JACRBR010000015.1 GCA_016213125.1 Chloroflexota bacterium
GACATCCAGCGCCTCCTCCAGGCGCTGGCCGCTGGCGACGAGGAAGCGCTCGCGGGCCCGCGATGCCCACGCCGTGCGCGGCGAGACGGCGCCGGACTCCATGAGGGCCAGCGACACGAGGAGTTGCGGGCGCAGGGAAGCGGCGTGCTCCGGGTAGCGCCGGAGACACTCGTCGAGATCCCAGCGGCCCTCGATCAGGGCCTGCAGGCACTCGTGCAGCTGTTCCTCGAACCGGTCCATCTATCCCTTCGCCTTTGCCCCGTCTCGTTCGGGGATGAGCATCTTCTGTAACTTGCCGACAGCCTTATGCTGCAGCGCCTTGATGTTCCCTTCGCGCTTTCCCAACGCCTTCGCCGTATCGGCGATGGAGAGCCCCACAGCAAAACGCAGCGCGATAACCTCGCGTTGCGCATCCGGTAACAGAGCCGCTGCCGCGCGCACCTCCTCGAGCGTGATCTGCTCCTCGATGGCCAGGGCCACGTCGTGCCGGCCGTCGGCCAGGTCGAGCGGGATCTCGGCCGTCGGGCCCCCGCGCTGAGCCGAGCGCCGGAAGTGCGTGGCCACGCAGTTGTGGGCGATGCGGAAGACCCAGGACGAGAAGGGGACGTCTTTCCAGCGGAAGTCGCCGATGGCCCCGAGCAGCTTCAGGAAGACCTCTTCGGTCAGGTCCTCGGCCTCGTGGGTGTTCCCCACGCGGGCCACCACATAGCGGTAGACCCGCGGCATGAACCAGTCGTACAGGTCGGCCAGCGCTTGCTGGTCCCCCGCGCGGGCGCGATCGACCGTCGCGCGCTCCACTTCCGGTGGCACGGCCTGGAGTGCGGGGAAGTCCGTTCCCGAGGCTTCGCGACTCAACGAAGTCAACGAGGGCATGGTACCCGCGGGTCGGAAAGGGCGTCCACGCGATTGTCCTGTACATCCACGGGTAGAACGCCTGAATAGCGCGAAAGGTTAACCATAATGAGCCTCTATCCGGGTCAACCGGCGAATCTGGGCTGAATCTACTACGCCGCCGCTACCCCGAACGTTCCCCGACGCTTCGCCAGCCCCATCTCACACGTCAGCGCGCCGGTGGGGACTCCCCGGCGTCCCACCGGGCCAGCGCGTTCTGCCATTCGGCGTAGGGCCTGGGGACGGCGTCTTGCCAGGTCCCCGGGATCAGGGCAAAGACGGGCGAAAGGCGCGCGTATCGCATCCGGTAGTAGAGGACGGAGATGAGGTCGTTGCGGACGCTGCTGCCGCTCGTCGCCACAAGGTCCTCGAGCCGGTCCCGGACCTGGCGGGGCACCTGGCCGGCCGGGTAGGTGTCGCCGAGCTGGCGGAGCGACTCTCCCTCGCCAAGCTCGCCGCCGACGACCCACTGGTGCCGCGCCGCTTCGATATCCCGGCCCTCCGCGTACCAGCGCCCCAGCTCGGTGCGGGCGGGCCCGAAGTCGGGCTGGCGGTCAACCGCATACATCAAGTGACCCAACGCCTCGTCGCGCTGGCCGAGGGTGAGTTGGATCTTGGCGAGCGCGACGCGGAGCGCGAGATCGTTTCCCAGGTCGCCGGTGAAGGCGAGAAACTGGCAGTCGTCGCGCGCCTTCTCCAGCCCGTCGAGGCTCTCCCTGACGCCCGTGCGATACGCCTCGACGAGGTATGCGCCGTACGTGCAGGGGTTGATGCCGATGGTCGATGCCAGCAGGATCTCGTCGAGATGATCGCGCCGCCATGCGGTCTTCTCCCAGAAGGTGGAGTTTGCGAGGCCAGCGTCCATCGAGATGACCTGCCCGTAGGTGCTCACCGCATCGGCGTCACGGCCCAGGTCCTCGTACACCTCGCCCGCAACGAGCACCGGCGTCACGTGGTAGTCCGCGAGCCGTGTGAGCTGCGCTTCCCGGGCGGCATCATCATCACGGCCGGTGAGCTCGTACACGCGAGCGAGGTTCGCCCGGGCGAGGTCACTGCGCGGGTCGATCTCGGCCGCGCGCTCCAGGTGGATACGCGCGGAGTTGAGGAGGTCGTCGTTGGTGCGACCGGTGTTGTTGTATGCCGTCGCCTGCGCGACGCCGAGCTCGAGCTGGTAGACCATCATGCTGGAATCGGCGTTTACCGCGTCCTGGAGGCGCGCGATGCCGGCGGCGTCACCCTGGTTCCAGGCGTCGAGGCCACGCCAGTAGTCGTAGTGGGCGGCGTCGACACGGTACCAGCCGTACAACAGCGGGATCAGGAATAGGGGCAAGGCCGCGCGACCGGCAAAGGACGCGTAGCGCCCGTATGTCCGCGCGGGCGACGACGACGCGGCCGACGGCCGGACGGACTCGGCGTAGCTGCGCGCGATCACGGCGCCGACGAAGGCCAACGCGAAGGCGGGGGCCTTCCAGATGTTGCCGGCGTCCAGCTGCTGGTGCGCGGCGAATCCGGCCAGGGCGCCCGCACAGGCAACGGCCACCAACCGCGCCTCGAGCGACCCTTCACGCCAGGTGCGCCAGAGCATGTACGCGAGCGCCGCCGCTATCGCGACGAGAGCAGCAACGCCGAGCAGGCCAGCGTCATCCGCAACCTGCAGGAAGCCGTTGTGCGCGTGCTGAGTATGGACGACGAACTGCTGCGGGTGGCGGCCGTACTGGGGATAGAGCTGGCCGAAGGTGTTCGGGCCGCTTCCGGTGAGAACGTTGTCCTTGAAGATGTCGATGCCCGCGTGCCAGGCGTCCTCTCGCGCGGACAGGGAGCCGCGGAAGAGCCAGCCGGGCCGCGTCGAGGAGTTGGCGATGAACGCCAGCGCGCCGAAGAAGGCGAGCGCGAGCGCGCCCACCACCGCGGCCAGCGCCGTCGGGCTGAAACCGGCGGGCACGAACGTCTCCCAGGTCAGCCTCTCGCCGTCGCGTTCGCGCTGGTACACGCTCGTCGTGATCCATGCGGCCGCCACGGTGAAGACGATGGCGACCGCCGTGCCGATCCAGCCGCCGCGCGATAGCGTAAGGAAGATCGCCCAGCCGGCCGCGAAGAGGCCCGCGGCGCCCAGCACCCTCTCCCACCATGCGAACGGGCGGTAGGCACTGAGCGCGTAGAACGGCAGCAACAGCACGAGGACCATCGCCAGGACGTTCGGGTGGTCGCTGACGCCGTGCACGCGCGGGACCGTCGGGGGGAAGACGTTGCCGGCGCCTATGCCCTCGACATCGCGCGTCAGCCGGAGGTAGTCCGCGTAGTCGTTACCTACGACCCACAGCGCATAGATGGCCAGGGCCAGGCCCGTGAGCATGAACGAGAAACGGAGCGTGCGGGCGCTGAGCAGCGGAAGGCCGGACAGCACGTAGAACGCGACGACGGCCGCGCCCAGCAGCAACACGGGCTCGAGGCTTGCGCGCCAGTCGATGGAGGCGTAGGTCGCGATTCCGTACGCGCCCAACAGAACGAGAACGGGCAAGTCGAGGGGCGTGCCGCCGGGGAGCCTTCGAGACGCCGCGAGCCAGGCCACGTACAGGGCGGCCGCGCAGGCGATGACAAGATGCAGCGTGAGCGTCTGCGGGAAGACGTGGAAGCTGAGGGCGGGCATGGGGGTGAGGATGAGGTACCCGGCCCACGCGCCCACGAGCGCGAGCGCTGCCAGGCGGCCGAGGTCTACAGGCTTGAGGGCCCGGAGCTGCAATCCCCGCGGGGCGGTGTGGAACTCTCTGGCGCGCTCCTGCGCCGGGCCGCCGGTCGGGGTGCGAGGGCCTGCGGACACGTTGCTCCTGGGGGCGCCCGGTGAGAACGAGCAGCGGAAGCGCGGCGCCGGTCGAGTGTATCATGGCGACATATGCGCCGACCTCTCGCGGCCATCACCGCGATCGCGATCCTCCTACTCACCGGCGCGTGCTCAAGTTCGTCCGAGGCGCCGTCCGGCGGGCCAACCGCGGAGGCCACGGCGCCAATGGGCCAACCGCGCCTGCCGACGATCGCCGCGGACATCAACGGCATCACGTACATGCTCGAGGTGGCCGACGACCCGGCAGAACGCGCGGGCGGACTGAGCGGCCGCAAACGCCTCGACGCCAACACCGGGATGCTGTTCGTCTGGGAAGAGGTCGCGCCGCGTGAGCTCTGGATGAAGGGGATGCGGTTTCCGCTGGATTTTGTCTGGCTCAATGAAGAACGGCGTGTCGTCCGCATCGACGCGGAGGTCGAGGACCAGCCGGGCGCGAGCGACAGCGAGCTTGTCCGTTACCCATCGGGCGCACCGGTGACGTATGTGATCGAACTCGGCGCGGGTGTTGCGGCTTCGCACGGCCTCCGCGTCGGCGACGTGGTGGAGTTCGACGAGCGGCTGATCGCAGGAGCCTACACCGCACCGACGCCGACTCCGCGGCCCTAGCTCCTCGCGGCCAGATCGCGCTTCCCCTGCTGGCTGGCGAGGGCGGCGTGGTTCAGGATGTTGCGGGCCATCGAGGAGTCCTGCTCCACCGAACGCGCGGCGTAGACCTCCGAGCGAACCTTGTGCGCGTCCTTCGATTCGGGCTCCGCGAGCACGGCGTATTCGACGATGTGGCAGGCGAGACGCGTATTGCCCTCGTCCTTCAGGGCGCGGGCGCGCTTGAGGACGCTGTCTACGCCGCCCGCCATGGCGACCCATTCGCGGGCCTGCTCGGCGCGAGGCGCGGGCAGCAGGTTGTCGGGCTCGCCGTCGTACCAGCCGCCGTAAAGGCGCCAGATGTTGCGAAGGATGAACTGCGGGTGGTCGTAGACGGGACGGAGATACGGCTTCGCGAGCAGGTGGTCCGGCATCTTTACTTCGTGCAGCACGGTGTCGAGCGTCACGCCCTGGTTCATCAGCGCGACCGTCTGCTCCTCCAGCGACTCCAGCAGCTCGGCCGTATCGCTCAGGGCCTGGAAGACGCGGTCCTTTCCGAAGATGGGGATGCCGTGGCCGGGGATCATCGTCTCGGCACCGAGGGCCGACATCTCGCGCAATGCGGCGGCCCACTCGCCGCAGAAGCGCTGGACCTTCTGCGGGTTGCACGCGATGGGCGCGGCCCAGATGAAGAGATCGCCCGGGGCGAGGATCTTCTTCTCCGGGATCCAGGTCCAGGTGGCGTCGTCGGTCTCGCCGCGGCCGTGCCGCAGCTCGAAGGTGAGGTTGCCGCTGCGGAAGGTCATGCGATCGGCGTAGGTGACGTCGGCGTAGCGGAACTCCCCGGGCCACTGGAAGCGCTCAACCGGAAAGGCGAACTGGCGGACGTTGATGGCGGCGTTCCAGCCGCGCGTCTTCTTGTAGCGGTCGAAGTTGGGGCCCACGCCCTCGTGCCCGTAGACGAGCGGGGCGGCCCAGCCCTTATCGCGCGCCTCCTGTTCGAACGGGGCGACGCCGAAGATGTGGTCGATGTGGTGGTGCGAGTAGACCGCGGCGGCCAGCCGCCGGTCGGGGCGCCACGCGCGCACGGCCTCGAACAGCGGCTTCGTGTCGGTGAAGGCGCCGGTGTCGAGCATGACGAGCGCCTCGCCCGTGTCGATCGTGTTCGCACTGGCGAAGCCTTTGTAGTACAGGACACCGTCCAAGATCTCGTCGCCCTCCCGGTACTGCTCGGTGACCGGGTGGGCCTCGCCGGAGCTGAGCGCGCCCGTCCAGAGGCGTTCGGCGATGTCACGGATCTTCGACATGGCACGATCGTACAGGGGCAAGGGACAAGGGACTAGGGATCAGGGGCCGACGGATGAACCAAGAAGGGGAAAAGAAGTAGCGCCGCGGGCTTTGCGGCGCTCTTCGTTACCCTGTCAAACCTGGAACCTACAACCTACAACCTCACACCTACGCTAGTAGTCCATCGGCGGTGGGGCGGGGGCGGCCATCGGCGCTTCCGGGATGTCCGTCACGAGCGTCTCCGTCGTGAGGACCATGGCGGCGATGCTGGCGGCGTTCTCGAGCGCGGAGCGTGTGACCTTGGCGGGGTCGATGATGCCGGCCTTGAGCATGTCGACGTAGATCTCGTTCCGGGCGTCGTACCCGTAGCTCTTGTTCTTCCCGGCGCCGGTGCGGACGTTCTCGATCACGACGGAGCCTTCAAGGCCGCCGTTCTCGGCGATGATCCGCATCGGCTCTTCGAGCGCGCGCTCCAGGATCGCCGCGCCGGTCCGCTCGTCGCCCGTGAGCTTCTCTTTCACCTTGATGACGGCGTCGATGGCGCGGAGCAGGGTCACGCCCCCGCCCGGGACGATGCCTTCCTCGACCGCGGCGCGGGTCGCGGAGAGGGCGTCCTCGACGCGGAGCTTCTTCTCTTTTAGCTCGACCTCGGTCGCAGCGCCGACCTTGATGACGGCGACGCCGCCGGCGAGCTTGGCCAGCCGCTCCTGTAGCTTCTCGCGATCGAACTCTGAGGTGGCTTCGTCGATCTGGGCCTTTATCTGGCGGATGCGGTCCTGGATCGCC
>JACRBR010000160.1 GCA_016213125.1 Chloroflexota bacterium
ACGTTCATTTCCAACATGAAGCGCATGCTTCTGGGCACCTATCACAGTGTCAAGCCCAAGCACCTCGACCGCTACCTGGCCGAGTTCGAGTACCGGGCCAACCGGCGCCTGCGCGAGGCCGGTCTGTTCGATCGCCTCCTGGTCGCCGCACTCGATGCCAAAGCCGTGACCTACAAGGAGTTAGTCGGCGGAGACAGCTAGAGATTCAGGACGCCGGAAACTCCATGTATGAGAAGAGCCACTCCAACTACGGTTCGCAAGCATGGTGCGACGCCCCGCCGCAGGCGCACGAAGAGTCCCAAGACAAAAAACGGCCAAAGAGCCGGCTCGATCACCCATGCGAGGCATTGGGCGACGGTCGTGAGGTTCGCTCCGGGAGGATACCGCTGCCAGTAGCGGATCGTCATTCCGTAACCAAGAAGCACTGTGATGTGCGACAGGAGGCCTGCCCACCCAATGGCCGCGACGAGCCGCTCGCGTCGCCTCAGGACCATAATACCCAACAGCACATGCACCGGGCCGGTTCCGATGAACCACAACTTCCCCAGAAAGATCAGTCCAACAAATGTGCCCGACTCCGCAAACGCGCGAACCGCCGTCGAGGAAAAACTGAACCCCATGAACAACACTTCGATGAGCGTGGCGACGATGCCGGCGCCGCCGGTTGCGAGGAGATACGCAAGCGCCAGAAGTTCCCAGGGCTGCCAGCAGCGCAGCGGTCGCGTCGGAGCCGGCCACGCCTCTGGTGAATCACTCAGCGATGTTGAACTGGGACCATTCAAGGCGCGGTCACTCCGATGCCGCATTCCGGGCACACGCCCGAGACGTTGCCGGTCGCATTGTATCCTGGCGTTCGAGCCTGCGCAGTGGTCGAGGCAGGTGCGCCGAAATCGGTTCCATGACACACTTGGCGGGCCAGCTTTCCTCACGACAGGGGCGCAGGAATGCAGCCACGGGTGCAGGTCGCCTCTGCGACCGGAACCCGTGGTGCAACGTCGTGCGAGAAGCAGCCCTGCGAGGGGCGGAGGAGATTCGCACCCCCGCCAAGCCCTGCCGATGTATTCGCCCCGCCTCCGCCAGTACGATCCCCCGGGAGGCGATCATGGAGGCGTGGGAGCGGGCGGTCGCGTATCACGAGCGGACGAAGCACGCTTTGCAGCGGTACGCGCGCGGGCCGGGCGAGCTGGATTGGGCGAACCAGCCGGACCCGTTCCGGCGGTACGTCGGCGCGCCGCTGACGCTGCTGAGCCTGGCGACGGAGGATGATTCTCCGCCCTATGAATCTCTGTATGCGCCGTCCGCGGGCGCGGAGTTTACGCTGTCCCCTGGCGCGGCGGATGCACCGCCGCACCCTGCATCGCGAGGCGCCGAGCGAGAGGGGCACTATGCGCCGGCTCGCAGCGCGGCGCGGGACTCCCTTTCCACACCCTGCGCGCCGGCGAGGCCCCTGAACTTCGATTCCATCTCGCGGTTCTTCGAGCTGTCGCTTTCCATCTCCGCGTGGAAGGAGTTCAACGGCATGCGCTGGGCGCTGCGCTGCAATCCGTCCAGCGGCAATCTGCACCCGACGGAAGGCTACGCGATCCTGCCGGCGCTGCCGGGCCTGCACGAGACTCCGGCCGTGCACCACTACGCGCCGCGCGAGCACGGGCTGGAGCGGCGGGCCGACTTCGACGACGCGGCGTGGGCGCGACTGGCTCGCGGCTTTCCGCCCGGCAGCTTCCTCGTCGGGCTTTCGTCGATCCACTGGCGCGAGGCCTGGAAGTACGGCGAGCGCGCGTACCGCTACTGCCAGCACGACGTCGGGCACGCCATCGGCGCGCTGCGCTTCTCCGCGGCGGCGCTGGGCTGGCGGATGCGCGTGCTGGAAGGCATGGGCGACGCGGACATCGCGGCGATTCTGGGCATCGACCGCGCGCTGCCGCCCGATGATCCGGAGCGCGAGCATCCAGACATACTCGCCGCGGTCATGCCGGCGATGGCGGCTGATTCGCGGCACGACCGGCCTTGGACGATCCCGTCGGACGTCATTGATCCCATTGCCCGCGGCCGCTGGCTCGGACGCGCCAACCGTCTCAGCCCGGAGCACACGGACTGGGAAGCCATCGACGCGGCGTCGCAAGCGTGCACGAAGCAGCCTTCACCGCACCCGCGCGAAACCGCCTCGCCGGCGCGGAAACTCTGCGAGGACCGCGCGCCGGCGCGGGAACCGGAACAGGCCGCGTCGCCCTGGGAACTTGATGGAGCACCGTTCCTCTCCGCATCGAAGTCGCGCGCGAGGCGCACCGCGCGCGACGTGATCCGATCGCGCCGCAGCGCCGTGGCCTACGATGGTACGACTAGCCTCTCTCGCGAGCAGTTCTTCTTCATGCTCAGCCGCACGCTGCCGCGGAGGGATCGCGCTCCGTGGGATGTCCTCGGGCCCCCGACGGCGGTCCATCTGCTTATGATGGTGCATTTCGTGGATGGCCTC
>JACRBR010000014.1 GCA_016213125.1 Chloroflexota bacterium
CGCCCCCGCGGATCGCCATGATGCCGACGTGCTCGACGCCCGACTAGGCGAGCAACCGCGGGTAGGGGCGCTGGCTGATCATGAAAGCCGCCGCGACGCCGAGGGAGCCCAGCCCGAGCGCGACCAGGAGATCATGCGCGAACGCGCCCTGCCCGGCCGCGGTCACCGCGCAGGTGGACCCGAGAACTGGCGACGCCAGCGGTGTGACGGGCTCCAACGTGACCGGGATTGCACGGGGCTTGGCGCGGCCGTAGACTGCCGGTCCTGCAATCCATGGACGGAGGGAGATTCGATGACAGAAAACCCGTCCGCGAGTCGCGGCTGGCTGAACGCGATACTGACGATCGGTAAGCTCTTCGCCGCCGCTCAAGCGCAGCGGGAGGGGGAGCTTCGCCGGCTGGCCGCCGAAAACGACCGTCTGCGCACGGAGCTGGAGTGCAGGGCTGCGGAGCTTCGGCTGCTACACGAGCGGCTGGAGGGGATGAAGCCGGGGACGCGGCCCCGATACTCAGCCGAAGCGCAGGTCGCCATTCTGTGGCACGGTATGCGATACGGCATCTGCCTGGCAGAACTTGCGCACCGCTTCGTGGTCGGCTTGGCCACGCTCCGGGGGTGGCTGCGACGTCTACCGGAGACGCCGGCGCGCGGGAAAGCGTCGGCCAAGGGCCGGCCGCTCCTTCCCCTGGTGATCGAGCACCTGATCCACCTCCTACGGTTCGAGAATCCGCGCTGGGGCACGCGGCGAATCGCGCAGGTTCTCGCGAAGCTGGGGATTCGGGTGTCGCGCTCGGCCGTCCAGTGCACCGTGCAACGTCTGCCTCCCGAGCGACCGCGCCCAGCGGCTCCCGTCGAAACGCCGGGCAAGCGGCGCAGGCGAAAGCGTAGCGGCGTGAAGGCACGGCGGCCCGACCATGTGTGGCTGATCGACATCACTCGGGTCAATCTGCTGTTCGGACTCGCAACCGTGCACATTGCGGCGGTCTTGGATGCCTACACGCGGCGGATCGTCGCCATCGATCTGTGCGCGCGGGAGCCGACGGCGGCGTGGATGTGCAAGCTCCTGGATGCGGCCATCGGTGCCGCCGGTCGGGCACCCCGACACTTGATCACGGACCACGGCGCGCAGTTCACTGCGAAGCGGTTCACGCGACTGGCACGGCGGCGCAAGATCCGACGTCGCTTCGGTGCGGTGGGCGAGCATTCGTCGATCGCGCTGATCGAGCGGCTCTGGCGCACGCTGAGATACGAAGCGCTTCCGTTGTGGAGCGGGTTCCTGCCCCCGGAGGAGTTGCGCCGGTACCTGCATCGCTGGGCCCGCTGGTATCGGCTGGAACGCGTGCACCAAGGCATCGAAGGGCTGACGCCTGCCGAACAGGGGCGGAAAGCGGTCCGGCGATACCGAGCGGCAACGGAGCTGGCGAGCACGGCACGCTGGAGCCTGGTGCGGTCGTTCTTCGAAGGCGACCCGGGGCTTCCCGTGTACCGCTTGCGCAAGGTGGCGTAGACCGTACATCCCCCACCCTCCGGACGGCAGGGCCGCTACCACTGCGTTTCGCGACCGCCGGAGACGAGGGAAACGCCGTATCAGCGGCCCAGAATCTCCCGCGCGAACTCTCCGGTGTCTCCCCGAATCACGGATTTCACCCCTTCGGCGCGGCATCCCGCCCCCCATCCGAGGCCTCCCAGACCGTCGCCGGACTTCTGGGCCGGTACAGTCCGGGCGAATATAGATGCGTTTCGTGTCCCCAGATCCGGATCCCGGACTTCTGGGCCGGTACACCGCTACAGGTGTGTCTACTTCTGCCCTGCCCCTACCGCGGGTGCGTCGCCGCTTGACCGCAGTCGTTCCGGCGCGCTCTCCCACCAAGCTCGCCACGCCTTTGCGTGTTCCTCCGTCGGCGCGCCCGAGTCCAGCCTGGGCACTTGCCAACCTCTCCACGCAGCACCATCGGAGAGCACATCCCGCAAGACCATGAGCAGGGCCGAACGGACGGCACCCTCCGCGCTGGA
>JACRBR010000167.1 GCA_016213125.1 Chloroflexota bacterium
ACGTCGCCTCCGGCATGATGTAGCGGAACAGGGCCGTCGCCCGTACGCGCTCCAGCCACCCCGTCTCGATGGCCATCACGAACCGCGGATCCAGCCCCGCCAACCACCTCTCCCGGTCCTCCGCCGTCGTCTTCTCCCCGGCCCAGAAGCAGGCGCGCGGACAGTCGCGCGGCGTGTAGTACATCGGCGCGTGCCAGTCGTCGATGGCCCACACCAGCGCCTCGTCCTGGATGTTGCTGGTGGCCGCGATATGCGGCTCAAACCGCTCGATCGTCGAATCCTCCGAAAAGTGGTACAGCGTCATTGAGTCCCCATCGTTGTCCTGCGCCACCACCGGCCACCATCGGAGCAGCATGCCGCCGCAGCCGTTCCAACCGTCCCTAAGAATCTGCGCAATCTGTGAAATCTGTGGATAGACCGTCCCTCTCCGACTTTAGGCGGAGCTTCCGTATGGCGCGATCGTACTACTCCGCATGGTCCTGCCGTGCGATGCCGGCAGCGTTGATCCCGGCGCACACTGCCAACGAAGAACAGAGCAGCCTGGCCGGAGAGGACGACCGCCATGACCACCTTCACGCAGCCCTACGGCAGGATCCGGCTCTCACCCC
The DNA here is from genome assembly GCA_016213125.1 of Chloroflexota bacterium. Lineage (GTDB taxonomy): Bacteria > Chloroflexota > Dehalococcoidia > DSTF01 > JACRBR01 > JACRBR01. Next base: position 609 of record JACRBR010000167.1, read on the forward strand.
GGCAGGCCCGCCGCCCGGTCGCGGCCCGCCGCCGCTCGTTGACGGGCGCAGCTTCCGCCGTTTTCACCTCGTTCGCCTTCCGCGAGATCTCGCTCGTCGTGTTCGGCTACTTCGCCTACTTCCTGGTCCGGGGCCGGACCGAAGGCTCGCACGCCGAAGCGGTCGCCAACTCGCACAAGGCGGTGGATCTGGAGAAGGGCATGGGATTCTTCTGGGAGCCCTCGATCCAGGATCGCATCGTTGACCACCAGTGGATTGTGACGCTGGCGAACTGGATGTACATCTACGGCCACTGGCCGCTCATCGCCATCGTCTCATCGTGGCTGTTGTGGAAGCACCGCGATGCGTTCACGCTCTTCCGCTCGGCGTTCTTCATCTCCGGTGCGATCGGCGTCGCGGTGTTCGTCCTGTTCCCGGTCGCCCCGCCGCGACTCGCGGACATCGGTGTGGTCGATACGGTGACGCTGCACTCGAGCGCCTACCGCGTCCTCCAGCCGACCGCGTTCACGAACCAGTACGCCGCCGTCCCCAGCCTGCACTTCGGATGGGATCTGCTCATCGGCCTCGCGCTCGTCACCAACGCGCGCTGGCTGGCCGTCCGCATCTTCGGCGCCATCGTCCCGGTGCTCATGTTCGCGGCCATCGTCTTAACCGCAAACCACTACATCTTCGATGCCGTCGCCGGTGGTGCCGTCGCCCTCACGGGTCTCGCCACAGCCCACGCCCTCCGCACCTGGAGCGATCCGGCGGCGCGCCGCCTGCGAGCGCTGGTCTCCGTTCGCACACCTCAACGAGAGCCCGCGATGTAAGGCACTGCTGTGTCGGAGCAAAAATGAAATGAGGCACCCCTCGCAGGGGCGCCTCGTATCGTGATACCCGTCGGGATGTCAGGCTTCGACGAGTTCCGCGGACGCCGTGGGTTCGGGAATCGGCTGACCATCCTCTCGAAGGGTCTTGATGTAGATGTGGATGCCTTCTCTGATGAGTCGCTCGACGTCTTCCCGAGTCTCCCCAGTCGCAACGCAACCTGGCAGGTCCGGCACATACGCGGCGTAGTTACGTGGTGCTTTCTCGAAGATAACCAGGTACTTCACGTTGTGCGACCCTTCAGCCCTGATTGACGGAGAATTTCATTCCAGGTTCCCGCAGGAATATCGTCGCCCGGACGTCCTGCGATGACCACGATCCCCGGCTTCTCGGGATGCTTGAACACCTTGTGACTTCCGCGCGTTCGCGAAAGGTACCAGCCATCTGCCTCAAGCATCCTCAGCGCCTCTCGTACCTTTGGCATTGTAGCGCCCAGAGTCAGATCGGCGCGGCGGGCGCCACCAGCGGCCACGGCCGCACCCGCTCCAGCACAAGCGCCAGGTCCAGCAGGAGCTTGTCATCGTGGCGGTGCGTGTAGGCCTGCAGCCCCACCGGCAGCCCGCTCGCCGTGAGCCCCGCCGGGATCGAGATCGCCGGGTATCCGGTCACATTCCCCGGGATGGTCAGCGCGCCGTTGTTCTGCCGCCCCACGCGCACGCTTTCGACGTGGCTCGGCATCGGCCCCTCCGCCGCGAACGCCTCGTGGGGGTTGACCGCGCACAGCAGCACGTCGCACTGCTCGAACACGTCCGCCATCGCCTCGTTGATCAGTGCGCGGAACTTGTCGACGGATGCCGCGTGCCACACCCGGTACTTCTCCATGAACAGCATCGCCGCCTTTATCTCAAACGTCAGGTCCTCCGCGCAGTCCGGCCAGAACTCCTTCAGGTCGTTGAACAATCCCGGCGCCCCCGCGGTCGCCCAGCGCGTCGCGTTCTCCGGTATGTCGAGTTTGACCTCGACGTGTCGCATCCCAGTTTCCGCCATCAGCGTCTCGGCCGCTTCCGTGACGACGCGCCGCACTTCCGTCTCCAGCGTCGCGATGCCGCCCATGTCCGGCGAGAACCCCACGCGCAGCCCCCGCAGTTCGTGCGTCCCCAGGTCGCGCTCCCAGCCGTCGATCTTCGGCAGCGAGAACTGGTCGCGCGGGTGATACCCCGACACAACGTCGAACCAGCGCGCCGTATCACGCACGGTCCTGCTGACGGTGCCCCAGTGGCTGGTCAAGGGTCCGTTGCGTGCCTTCGGACCGCGCGGCACACGCCCGAATGTTCCCTTGAAACCGACCAGCCCGCTGTAGTGCGCCGGGATCCGGATCGAACCGCCCCCATCGCTGGCCGTCGCCGCCGGCACCAGCCCGCCCGCCACGGCCGCCGCCGGCCCACCCGATGATCCCCCCGGCGTGCGCTCCAGGTTCCACGGGTTCCGCGTGACGCCGTGCAGCTTCGTCGCCGTGTACGGCACCAGCCCGAACTCGGACGCCGTCGCCTTCCCGGCGATGATCGCGCCCGCCGCCCGCAGCCGCGACACGTCGATCGAGTCGTAATCGACGACGTTATCCTTGTACACGACGGACCCGTGCGTGGTGGGCATGCCCTTCGCATGCTCGAGATCCTTCACCAGCAGCGGCACACCGGCGAACAGCCCGGGGTCGCCCCCCGCCGCCAACTCGCGATCGATCTCGCCCGCGCGTTGGCGCGCGCCCTCAGCGTCCAGGTAGCACACGGCATTCAGCTTCGACGCCGCGATAGCCGCCAGCGACGCCTCCAGCGCGTCCACCGCACGCACCTCCCCTCGCCGAACTGCGTCCGCGAGCGAGCACGCATCGTCAAGCCACGGCTTCATCTCGAACCTCCGGTCTGGCTGCCCTGTTCGGCTCGATTCTAGGCCCGGCGGGTGCTTCTGGCGAGGATGGCGCGGTACGCATCAGCTTTCGCGACGCGCGCCGATGTTGACCACAAGGGGAAATCCGCGCGGCCCGAATCTGACCGGGGCGAGCGGTATCGGGGTAGCAGAGCAAGTCACCTGAGTACGGGGAGGCTTCTGATGGAAGTTGAATTCACCATGGCCTGGGGAATGATCGTGTTCCTCGTCGCCCTCATCGTCATCGCCGGCTCGGTCGTGGCGATCGTCTTCCGCCGCATGCAGGAGCGCCTCAAGGCCGCCCAGAACTCGCGCTAGCCACCGTCGCTTCGTTGCGGCAACGTACACGCGTAGCGCATGAGTGACCGCGTTTCTACGACGACGCCAAAGCACCCGCTCCCGAACGGCCTCCGCCACGGGTTGAACGCCGGACCCGTACCGTACGGACAGGTCTTTAGACCTGTCCTCACCGGAGACGCGGCCGCTGCAGCGCGTTGAACGAACCTGCGACGACGGCGTGGAATAACGCACTGACACACTAGTCCCGCGGCATCGCCAGCCCGCGCTGGGCGATGATGTTCCGCTGCACCTCCGACGTGCCCGCCGCGATCGTGTACGACACGGCCGCGAGGTAGTACGACGAGAATCGGCCGTCCGCCGGAACCCGCGCGGACCCGCGCGCCAGCATGCCGCTCGGCCCCAGCAACGAGAGCGCCGCCACCGCGAACCGCGACTGCAGCTCCGTCGAGAACAGCTTCCCCACCGACGCCTCAGAGTTCGGCACGAGGCCCTGGCCCTGCATCCAGGCGATCCGGTACGAGAGCAGCCGCCCCACGGCGAACTCGATCTTCAGCTCCGCCAGCTTGTGACGTACGGCGCTTCGATCGATGAGCCGCCCGCCGTCCCGCCGCTCCTTCGCGTACGCGATCAGATCGTCCAGCAGCGTCTCCGCGAACACGATCCGCTGAATGCCGCTCCGCTCGAAGTCCAGTGTTGTCGTCGTCACGTACCAGCCGCGGTTCAGCTCGCCCACCAGGTTCGAGCGCGGTATCCGCACGTTGTCCATGAAGAGCTGGTTGAACGCCTCCGACCCCAGCATGTTCGTCAGCGGCGTGATCGTGATCCCGGGCGACTTCATGTCCATCAGGAAGTAACTGATGCCCTTGTGCTTCGGGACATCGCGCTCCGTACGCGCAAGCAGGATGCAGTAGTCCGCCCGGTGCGCGCCCGATGTCCAGATCTTCTGTCCGTTGACGATGAAGTCATCGCCATCCTGCACGGCCTTCGTCTGCAACGAAGCCAGGTCCGATCCCGACCCCGGCTCGCTGAATCCCTGGCACCAGCTCATCTCCCCGCGCGCGATGGGCCCCAGGAACCGCCGGCGCTGTTCCTCCGTGCCGTGCAGCATCAGCGTCGGCCCCACCATCGCCACGCCCATCCCGCCGAACCCCGGAGCACGCAACGCCGACATCTCTTCGTTGTAGACCAGCTGCTGCATCGGCCCCGCGCCCAGCCCTCCGTACTCTTTCGGCCACGCCAATGTTAGCCACCCCTTGCCCGCCAGCTTTCGCTGGAACTCCCGCGCGACCAGGCCCAGTTCCTTCGGAGACTCCTCGCGGTCGTTGTAGGCCGCGTTTCCCCATCCCGCGGGCAGCTCTGCGCGGCAGAAAGCCCGGATCTCCTCGCGAAAGTTCTCTTCGTCGGGGCCGAATTTGAAGTCCATGTCACGCCTCCGGACCGGTGCTGCGGAGGCTACCACAAGATCGCACGAAGACAACGAGGCGGCCCTACCGCCACGACGGGGCCGCCTCTACAAGCGCAGCGCTGGATGCGCGCTGACGCTAGTGGCTCAGGATGCGCGAGAAAAAGAGCCCGCTGATAACGCCTGCCGCGATCACCTGCATCGGATGCTTCCGTATGTACTGCCGCACATCCGCCCTCAGCGTCCGCACGTCCGATTCGCGGAGATAACCCGAGGTTTGGTCGATGCGCCCCGCCAGGTGCTCTGTCGCCTCGGCCGCCCGTCCACGTCCTGGTGGATGGTCGTGCAGCATCTGCGCAGCCTCGTGCGCCACGCTCGCTGCCTTTTCGCGCGCCTCTTCTACAGCGCTACTGCTGCTGTCTGTTGCATGTGCCATGCGAGTCACCTCGTTCGCCCTGAACTCCACGAAGCCGCTGCCCGCTGTTGCCGGGTCGGCGCCCAGACGTCGAAGGCAATGTGCAAGCGCGACGCGAGATCAGTACACCACCGAGCTTGCCAACGCCGCGTCACGTTCGTGCGGCCGCCCGTAACACATTCGCGTCAAGTTTCGCGTTCGGCGGGCCGTGGCTTTACTTCCGAGGTTGTACCCGTCCGGCGCACCGTGTATCGTCACCCTCAACCCGCCGCCGCATCTGCGCCGCATCTCGCGCTGGAGCACGCCTGTGGACGATCGCGCCCCCAGCCCGCCGCGTCTCGTGTCGATCGACGTACTGCGTGGCGTTGCCATCGTGTGGGTGGTGCTCTTCCACCTCTGGGGCGACCTCGAGTACTTTCCCGGCGTCCCACGCGTCTACTACGACCAGCTCTGGTATCAGTTTGAGGAGGGCCGCGGACCCTGGGCCATTTTCACCTCGTTCACGGACCTCCTGTTCCGAAAGGGATTCCAGGGCGTCCCCCTCTTCATGATGATCAGCGGCCTCTCACTCACCATCGCCGCCTATCGCGCCGGGGATGGTCTGCGCTGGGGCGCCTTCTTCTTCGCCCGCTTTCGCAAGCTGCTCGCGCCGTACTGGGCCGGCGTCGCGCTGACCTACGGCGTCATCGCCCTCATCGCCTGGCGCCAGGCCGCGCTCCTGGGCCTGCCGTTCGGCGATCAGTTCGGCCACGGCGTCACCATCTCGGAGCGAACCTTCTTGCAGATCGACGGTGGCGTCATGTTCGCCAGCATCACGCTGCTCCCGCGCCTCCTGCGCGACGAGTGGTTCTTCGCGCCGCAGCTCGCGCTGTGGTTCGTCGGCCTTCTGGCCCAGTACTACATCCTCTTCCCCTTTCTCTTCGTGCTGATGCGGAAGATAGGCGTGGTCGCGTTCCTCCTGTTGACGTTCGCGCTCACCGTCGGCGCGAACGCCTGGGCTGTCCACCAGTACGCGGCGCTCGAGTTCAAGTTCTTCCTGGTCACCGGCTGGGCCCCCTTCCGCCTGTTCGAGTTCACTGCTGGTATGGCGCTCGGGTGGCTCCTCATCGACCCGCGCGCTGCTCGCACGCTTGCCGTCATGCGGCGCCCCGCCGCGCTCGCTGTCGCGGGGGTGCTCGGTCTCGCCTCGATGGTGGCCGGCGACCTGCTCATCGGCTGGTGGAACGTCGATGACGTCGTCAGCCGCAACCCGATGCTCTACGCGCAGGCGTTCGCGCTTCCGCTCGCGACACTGGGCCTGGCGCTCCTGTCGCTCCCGCTTCTGGTGCGTCGCCCCTCACGCGTCGATGTCACCATGCCCGTGCGCGCCTGCGTGACCATCGGCGTCATGTCCTACGCCATCCTCATCGTCAACGACGCGATGCGGCTGGTCGCAAGCCAGCTCCGGCTCGAAGACGTGCCCGGTGCCGTCTGGTGGACCTTCCTCGTCGCGGTCTACGTTCCCGCCAGCGTTGGCCTCGCGTGGCCCCTGGCCAACTTCCTCAGGCTCATACCCAGGCACCTCCCGGCCCCCCACCTGCCGCGGCCGGCGGGCGAGCCCGAATCCATCCCCGCTACAGCCGCCATGGCCGCCGATGCCAGCGGCTCTTAGGTCCGCTAACTCCCGCCTCGGGGGCCCATACCTGACTTGGCGCGCCCTGCCGATGATCCCCCTATAGAGAAGGCCTGCAGAAGGGAATAGAGGCGGGCCTCCCCTCGTGGAGGCGTATGCGGTCGAGTCGCGCAAGAGCCGAATGCGGAGAGAGCACGCTCGAGATGCTGCTCTGGGCGGGCGCGGCTCTCGGAGTCGTTGCCATCGCCGGCTACGTCGTCTTCATGAAGCCCTGGGAAGACAAGCCTATCAAGCTCACGCCCGAGCAGCAGGCCTACGTTGCCGCCGTCGCCACGCAGCAAGCCGATGCCTACGTCATCGCCATCGCCACCCAGCAGGCCGATGCAGCGCAGGCCGCGGCGAGCTCGCCCCAGTCCGCAGCCCCGGCGTCATCGGGCTACCAGCCGCCGTCGCAAACCAGCTACCAGCCGCCGGCGGCCTCGAACGCACCTGCGTCGCAGCCGCCTGCCTCGGCTCCACTAGCGACGTCGATTCCGCCGCCGCCCGCACCTACGCAGCCTCCCGCACAGGGGAGCGCGCCGCCTCCACCCCCGCCCCCAACGCCAACCAACACGCCGAAGCCGGCCCCGCCGCCTCCACCTCCTGCCCCGCCCCCCACGGCGCCGCCCGCCTCATCCGGCGCGTCGACGCCGATGGGCCGCTGTGTCGGATACGTCGCCGGGTTGTCGTCTGTCGGCTACGACGACTGCGTGAACTTCGTCCTAACGGGCGACTACAACACCAGCCACTGCATCGGGCACATCATCGGCTCCCCCGGCATCACCGACGGACTCGCTGCATGCGTTCAGGTCGCCCTCTCCGACTACCAGCTCGGCGACTGCTTCATGGGCGTCACCGGCCAGTCCTACTACGGCTACACCTCCTGTCGCATCTACTACGAGACCCACTAGGTCCGCTCGCCTTTAGCGATTAGCCTCGCTCGCCGGTAGACTGCGCCTCGTGAATCTCGAACTCCTGCGTGAGCTTTCCGTCCCCGCCGAGTCGAAGATCCTGCTCCTCGTCATCGACGGTCTCGGCGGCCTCCCGAACGAATCTGGCCGCTCCGAGCTGGAGCAGGCGCACATCCAGCGCCTCGATCGCCTCGCCCAGGAAAGCCTCTGCGGATTAACCGTCCCCGTCGGCGTCGGTGTCACGCCGGGTAGCGGTCCGGGCCACCTCGCGCTCTTCGGCTACGACCCGGAGAAGTACACCGTCGGCCGCGGCGTGCTCGAGGCGCTCGGCATCGACTTCGACCTGCAGTCGACGGATCTCGCTGCCCGCGGCAACTTCTGCACCGTTGACACAGACGGCAAGATCACCGACCGCCGCGCCGGGCGCATCGAGACGAAGCACAGCGCCCCCCTCTGCGACAGGCTCTCTTCCATCAAGCTGCCTGGTGTACAGGTGTTTGTGGAGCCAGTGAAGGACCACCGTTTCCTGCTCGTCCTCCGCGGCGAGGGCCTTTCGGACCAGGTCACTGACGCCGACCCCCAGCGCGTCGGCGCGAAGCCCATGCTCTCCCGCGCACTCTCGCCGGAAGCGGAGCCCACGGCGAAGCTCATCAACGACTGGGTCGCGCAGGCCCAGAAGCTCCTGCGGAACGAGCACCCTGCCAACATGCTCACCCTGCGCGGCATCGCCAAGCACCCACCGATGCCGTCGTTGCCGGAGATCTGCAAGTTCCGCGCCGCTGCCATCGCCGCATACCCCATGTACCGTGGCCTCGCCAAGCTCGTCGGCATGGACGTGCTCAAGACCGGCGCCACGTTCGCAGATGAGATCGCGACCCTCAAGGCGCACTGGGACTCCTACGACTTCTTCTTCATCCACTTCAAGCGCGCCGACGCCGCAGGAGAGGATGGCGACTTCCAGGAGAAGGTGGCGGCGCTCGAGGAGATCGACACCCATATCGACGACCTCCACGAGCTTCAGGCCGACGTCTTCATGGTCGCCGGCGACCACTCGACCCCCGCTGTTGTTGCCGGACACTCCTGGCACCCGGTGCCCTTCCTCTTCCATGCGAAGAACTTCAACCCGGGCGACACTACGCAGGGGTTCAATGAGAAGGCCTGTGCCGTGGGTAGCCTCGGCACGTTTCCCGCGAAGGAAGTCCTTTCGCTCGCGATGGCCTACGCGGGTCGCCTGACGAAATACGGAGCCTGACATATGCCACGCACCCCGATGATCGCGGGCAACTGGAAGATGAACACACTCCGCGCCGAGGCGCTGGACCTCGTGCGTGCGCTGCGCTCTCGCGTCGACGGCGTGACGGGCGTCGACAAACTCGTCTGCCCTCCCTTCGTGTTCCTCCACGATGTCCGCAGCGCCCTCGATGGTTCGACAATCGCTCTTGGCGCCCAGAACGTCCACTGGGAGAAGAAGGGCGCCTTCACTGGCGAGATCAGCGTCACGCAGGTCGCCGAGGCCTGCGAGTACGTCATCATCGGCCACAGCGAGCGCCGCCAGTTCTTTGGCGAGACCGACGAGACGGTGAATCGGCGGGTGAAAGCCGCGCTCGCTCACGGCCTCAAGCCCATCATGTGTATCGGCGAGACGCTGGAGCAGCGGCAGTCCAACCAGACCGCCGACGTGCTCGTCCGCCAGACCCGCGGCGGCCTCGATGGCATGACGGTTGGGTCCGAGTTCATCGTGGCCTACGAGCCTGTCTGGGCCATCGGCACCGGTCTTGCCGCCGACGGAGCGATTGCAGAGGACGCCATCGCGCTGATCCGCAACACCGTGCGCGAGGTCGCCGGCCCTGTTGCCGACGACGTCCGCATCCTCTACGGCGGCTCCGTCACGCCCGACAACATCGCCGAGTTAATGGCCCAGCCCGATGTCGATGGTGGCCTCGTGGGCGGCGCCTCCCTCAAGGCCGACGTTTTCGCCGCCATCATCGAGAACACGGCCGCCGGCCTCCGCGCCTGATGCCGCGCGGCACGCCGCGGCGCCTCGTTGCCATCATCGGCGCCACCGCCACGGGGAAGACCGCGCTCAGCATCGCCGTCGCCCACGCGCTCGACGGCGAGATCGTGAACGCGGACTCGCGCCAGATCTATCGCGGCATGGACATCGGCACCGCCAAGCCCACCCCGGCCGAGCAAGCGGCCGCTCCGCATCACCTCATCGACATCCTCGATCCCGACGAGACGCTCACGCTCGCCGCCTACCTCGATCTGGCGAAGGCCGCGCTCGAAGACATCTGGTCGCGTGGCAAGCAGCCCATAGTCGCCGGCGGGACCGGCCAGTACGTCTGGGCCCTCCTCGAGGGCTGGCGTGTCCCGCGCGTCCCCCCCGATCGCGAACTGCGCGCCCGCCGCGAGGCCCGCGCGGCTTTGGAAGGACCGTCGACTCTTCTCGAAGAGCTGCGCGCGCTCGATCCCGCCAGCGCCGATCGCATCGACCCCAACAACGCCCGTCGCATCATCCGCGCCATCGAGGTTACCGTCGCCACCGGCCGCCCCTTCAGCGAGTGGCAGAAGAAGGACCGCCCAGGCTACGACACGCGCGTCGTTGGCCTGCGTATGGATCGCCCCGCCCTCCACGCTCGCATCGACGCGCGGGTCGATGCCATGATGGGTGCCGGCCTCGTCGATGAGGTCCAGCGTCTGAACGCCACTGGTTACGCCTGTGACCTCCCCGCCATGTCCGGCATCGGCTATCGCCAAATCTGCGAGCACCTCCGCGGCGAACGCACGCTCGACGCCGCGATCGCCCGTATCAAGACCGAGACGCACCGCCTGGCCCGCATGCAACACGCGTGGTTCAAGCCCGCCGACGCCCGCATCCACTGGCTCCACGCCCTGGCTCCCTCGCTTCTGCGCGAGGCCCTGAGCGTGCTTTCCGCCTGACAAGCCGCCGCGTTATGCTGGCCACACCATGAACTTCGCCAAGCTCCACGGCACCGGCAACGACTTCATCATGGTCGACGCCTACGGCCTCGACCGCGACTGGTCCGCGCTTGCACAGGCCGTCTGCGACCGCCATTTCGGCGTCGGTGCCGATGGCCTCATCCTGGCGTCGCCGTCCCAGAAGGCGCCCGTCCGTATGCGCATCTTCAACGCCGACGGCTCCGAAGCGGAGATGTCCGGCAACGTCATGCGCTGCCTCGTGAAGTTCTCCGTCTACTACGTGATCGTCGATCCCGTTGGCGGCGCGTTCGACGTCGAGACCGGCGCCGGCGTCATGCGCGCGCGCATCACCACCGATACCGAAGGTCGCGTGACCAGCGTGCGCGAGAGCATGGGCCCGCCACGCCTGGATCCGAAGCAGATCCCCGTCGCTATCGACGCACCGCCGCCTATCACGAACTTCGAACTCCAGGTCGATGGGCAGCCACTGGTCATAACACCAGTGTCGATGGGCAACCCGCACGCCATCCATGTCCAGTCCGCGGCCGTCGCGGACTTCCCGCTGCACCGCATCGGCCCGCTGATGGAGCACCATTCGCTCTTCCCCAACCGCACTAACTTCGAGGTTGTCCGCTACTTCGACCGCGCACACGCCGAGATGCGCGTCTGGGAGCGCGGAGTAGGGGAGACCCTCTCCTGCGGCTCCGGCGCCTCCGCCGTCATGGTCGCCTCGCGCCTGCTCGATCTCGCCGACAACAGCCTCGAGCTCCGCGTGCCCGGCGGCGTGCTGCAGCTTGAATGGGATGGAGAGGGCGACGTCATCCTCACCGGCCCCGTCGCCGAGGTCTTTCGCGGGACGTGGCCCGACTGATGCCAGTTCCCCGCCCCCGCCGCCTCGATGTCCCGGTCGCCCGCAGCCTCTACGACCGCCTGTCGCTCGATGCGCTGAGCTGCACCTATACACGCCGCGAGCTCGATGCCCTCGAGCACGAACATCCGGACCTCATCGTCGAAGACGTCGGCAACATTGTCGCCGCCATCGACCATGGCGTTGCGATCGTGCTGGCCTATGCGTTCGAGAGCGACCGCGCCTGCACGGACCGCTTCGATGCACTGTTCCAGAAGCTGCTGCCTCGCGACCGCAAGGAGTACAGAGCCCCCACGGTGCGCTTCCGTCTCGCAAACGGTTCATCGCGTCCCATGGTCGAG
>JACRBR010000168.1 GCA_016213125.1 Chloroflexota bacterium
CGATCGTGTCACTGCTGTGCACAGCCGGGGGCGGCTGTGATCCATCAGCCGCTGCCACACCCGACACTGTCTCATCACCACTCTGCACAGCCGGGGACGGCTGTGCCACGTCGATCGCATCCACAAGCACCAGGACGCGGTCGAGCATGCGGACGTAGAGGAGGTCGCCGTTGGGGAGCCAGCCGAGGCCGGCGGGCTGGCGGGCGTTTTCGATCATGCGGTGGACGCGGCCGTCGCCGGTCATGCGGATGATGGCGTGGGCGTGGACGTCGGAGAACCAGAGGGCGCCGTCGTGCCAGCGGGGGCACTCGGGGAAGGTGAGGTTTTCGAGGACGATGGTGGTGGTGAGGTCCATGGGGGCGTAGTTTACAGTTCGTAGTTCGTAGTCAGTAGTTCGCAGAAGGGTGGAGTTGATGGAGCGGCGGAACATCAGCGGCGGGTCGGAGTGGGAGCCGGTGGTGGGGTACTCGCGGGCGGTGCGGGTGGGGGACCGGGTGTTCGTGGCGGGGACGGCACCGGCGGCGGAAGGCGGCGGAACGCATGCGCCGGGGGACGCGTACGCGCAGACGCGGCGGTGCCTGGAGATCATCCTGAAGGCGCTGGGTGAGGCGGGGGCTTCGGCGGCGGATGTCGTGAGGACGCGGATGTTCGTGACGGACATCTCGCGCTGGCAAGAGTATGGTCGGGCGCACGGCGAGGTGTTCGGCGCGATCCGGCCGGCGACGACGATGGTGGAGGTGCGAGCACTGATCGAGCCGGAGATGCTGATCGAGATCGAGGCGGAGGCGGTGGTTAGTGGGTAGCTGATAGCGGATAGCGGATAGCTGATAGCTGACATAGCGGATATGGATAGTGGACAAAGTCGATTCGCCAACGGTCTGCAACCGTGATCCAATTGCGCACTATCGACTATCAGCTGTCGACCATCTACTAGACTGGTGGGGCACCCGCGCTGGTTGAGGATGGTTGTTGTGAGCGCATTCGGACGACGAATGAGACTCTCTCGTGCTCTGATTGGCCTCGGGCTGGTGGTGGTGATTGGCGCCGCGGGGCTCGGGGCGGCGCGGTGTCCGACGGAAGAGCCGGCGGGTTCCGGGCTGCTGGAGTTCGCGGGCGGCGCGGACGCGCGGGCGATGGATGCTGACCTGGCGCTGGGTGTGAACCCGCTGTTCACGTGGGCGGAGCTGGAGCCGGTGGAGGGTGCCTACAACTGGGCGCCGCTCGACGAGGTGCTCGCGAACGCGCACGCACGCGGGCGGAAGGTGGCGCCCCGGGTGTACACGAACGCCGGAGACTTCGACCAGGCGACGCCGGGCTGGGTCTTCGACGCAGGGGCGGCGGCGTACACGCTGGGCGACGGGTCAGGGACGCCGCAACCGGTGCCGACGGACGCGGTGTTCACCGCGAAGTTCGGGGCGTTCCTGGCGGCGCTGGGCGCGCGCTACAACGGGAACCCCGACATTGAGTTCTTCCAGACGAACGCGGGCATGGGGGCGTACGGCGAGATGGTGTGGAGCCTCGACGTCGATGCCGTCACGGCGGGGCATTCGGCGGATGCGATGGTCGCAACGGTGGAGTACTGGATCGACCGGTGGCGCGCGGCGTTTCCGGACACGCACCTGGGGTTGATGGAGAACTTCATCGGGCAGGGGATCGCGGAACGAGTGACAGAGTACGCCGTCGACCGCGGATTCTACCTGCAGTCGAACTCGCCGGACCAGACGCAAGCGGCGGCCGCGATCCTGGCGGCGCACGACGACCGGACGAAGATCGTGCTGGAGATCGAGAACCGCGGGTGCAACGGGGCGACCGGGGACGAGTTTGGAGCGATCGCTGATCGCGTGGCGTCGTACGGGTTCGCCGTGGACTACCTGGTGGTGTGCGGGGAGACATTGGACGACGCGGGGGCAACGCAGCGGGCGTATGACCTGCTGCGCAGGGGGTAGGGACAAGGGGCTGTGATGGCGGATGGGTGTTTGTTTTGCCGGATGGGTTCAGGAGCGATGGATGTGCCGAAGGTGCACGAGGATGAGCTGGTGTTCGCGATCAGGGACATCAATCCCCGGGCGCCGGTGCACCTGCTGGTGATCCCGAAGGAGCACATCGCCGACGGGCGAGTGGTGGAGGACGGCCACGGTGCGGTGCTGGGGCGGATGTTCGCGGTGGCGGCACGGCTGGCGGAGGCGGAGGGGTTGGCGCGCCGAGGATACCGGCTGGCGTTTAACGTAGGCGAGGACGCGGGGATGACGATCGCGCACCTGCACATGCACTTGATCGGGGGGCGGGCGTTGGGGGCGGAGGGGTGACGAAGTTGTAGGTTGTAGGTTATAGGGGCGTTACGGTGGGACGGAGCTGAAGCTTCGTCCCTACGTTTTTGGTCCCTGCGTATGTCATCGCTTCGTACACTGTCTGTGTGCGGCGGTTTGTTCCTCATCTGATTTTCCTTTCCGTGACGCTGGTCGGGTTCGCGTGGGCGGTGCCGGTTGCGATGGCGTTGCCGCTGGCGGACGGGGCGACGGACTACAACGCTCCGGGGTTCCTGGTGCGGCACTCGTGGGTGAAGTTCGCGCGGGTGGCGACGCGGCCGTTTCGGGACGAGCTGTCAGAGCCGGAAAAGGACGCGCGGGTGGCGCGGTTCTTCGAGCTGAACGGGCTGATCGCGGAGCAGGAGCGGATCGCGGGGGACCCGGCGTCGGACGCGGCGGCGGCGGAGCGAGCGCGCGCGGACGATGCGGTGCTGCGGCGGGAGCGGGCGGGGATCGAGAACAGCGTCGAGGAGATCCTGGACGGGCGGCTGACGGCGGTGCTGACGGAGCAGGGGCTGACGCGGCACATCGGACGGGACATCGTGTGGCCGCCGGTGAGCATCGAGTTCGAGGACCCGCCTGCGGTGCTGGTGGAGTCGCCGCGGACGGAGATCCGGCGGGAGCACGAGCGGCTGGTGCTGGGGAGCCTGCCGGTCGCCGAGAAGGTGCGGCTGGAGTCGGAGGCGGAGTCGGACGGCGAGACGTCGGCGCTGGTGGTGGAGATCGGGGCGATCGCGATGTACCCGGCGATCATCCCGCCGGACGCGGACTATCGGTCGGTGTTGCGGACGATCGCGCACGAGTGGGTGCACCACTACCTGTACTTCTCGCCGCTGGGGCGGAACTTCTACGACGGCGACAAGCTGGTGACGCTGAACGAGACCGTGGCGAACATCGTGGGGGATGAGGTGGGGGAGCTGATGTACGCGCGGTATCCGCTGGAGCGCGGGCCCGGGTTTGTAACGCGTGGCGCCGACGACGCGCTCGTCACGGCGGCACCCGGTACTGCCGATGTCGGTGCGTTGAGGGCTTCCGGCGATATCACCACAAGATTCCTCGCTGCGCTCGGAATGACGGGGAGAGACACACACGGGATGGAAGGCCGACGCTACGAAACGAGACAAGAAGCGTTCGACTTCGTGAAGGAGATGCATTCGCTGCGGTTGGAGGTGGATGCGCTGCTGGCGGCGGGAAGGGTGGAGGAGGCGGAGCGGGTGATGGAGGAGCGGCGGCAGACGTTCGTGGCGAACGGGTACTACATCCGGCGAATCAACCAGGCGTACTTCGCGTTCCACGGGTCGTACGCGGACACAGCGGCGTCGAGCGATCCGATCGGGCCGAAAATGCAGCGGTTACGGGAGGGAAGCGCGTCGGTGAAGGAGTTCCTGGAGCGGGCGCGGGAGATCACCTCGGAGGAGGATCTGGATTCGGCGGCGGAGTGAGGGCGCGTCTCCGTGGACGGTTGTGGCGCGCCGCAGGAACGTTCGGCGACAGGCATCTCCGCTTCCGGTATCTCTCAGAAGTTCCCGTCCTCGAACTCGAAGGTCGGGATCGGTGTGGGCGGGCCGGACCCGGGCCGCGGCGTCGGCGTCCGGCGTCCCGCGGGTACGTCGCCCACCACCACCGTGATCGTGTTCGAGTACAGCTCGCCGTGGTCCTTCGTCTCCATCACCACGCGCAGCGAGTACGTGCCCGATGGCAGGCCGTCGGTGTTCCAGAGCGCGAGCCCGCCGCCCGCCTGCCGCTGCTCGGAGCGGATGATCAACGACCAGCCCAGGGGCGGGTCGCCGAGGCCGTACTCCACGCGG
Source organism: Chloroflexota bacterium (assembly GCA_016213125.1). Taxonomy (GTDB): domain Bacteria; phylum Chloroflexota; class Dehalococcoidia; order DSTF01; family JACRBR01; genus JACRBR01. The sequence continues at coordinate 4,115 of JACRBR010000168.1, forward strand.
TACGCGATGAGGTCGGCGGCGTCCGCCTTCCCGACGATCTGCACGACACCCTTCACCCTGTCACCCTTGCGGGGGCCCAGGATAATGGCGTCGGTCTGGCCGCCGCTGCGCTCCGTCGGTGCGGCGCTGGCCGCCAGGAACTTGCGCCACTCCTCCGCCTGCGTGCGCGCGAATCCGGTCACGCTCTCGGGGATGGTGAAGCTGAAGCGCTCCTGGACGTACTGGGGCGGCGTCAGCTCC
>JACRBR010000178.1 GCA_016213125.1 Chloroflexota bacterium
AAGTCGAGCGTGGTGGTGCCGACGTACCAGCCGCGGTTCTCCTCGCCGATCATGTTCTTCGCGGGCACGCGCACGTTGTCGAAGAAGACCTCGTTGAAGTCGTGGTTCCCGGCCATGTTCACCAGCGGGCGGACGGTGATGCCGGGCGACTTCATATCGAGGATGAAGTAGCTGATGCCGCGATGCTTCGGCGCATCGGGGTCGGTGCGGGCGAGCAGGATCATGAACGCGGCGACGTGGGCACCGGAGGTCCAGATCTTCTGGCCGTTCACGACGTAGTCATCGCCGTCCTTCACCGCGCGGGTCTGGACGGCGGCGAGATCGCTGCCGGCGCCGGGCTCGCTGAAGCCCTGGCACCAGACCTCGTCGCCCTGAACGATGCCGGGCAGGTAGCGCTTCTTCTGCTCCTCCGAGCCGTGCATGATGATGGTCGGGCCGGCCCACCCGGTGCCGATGCCGAAGTTGCCGCCGCGAGGCGCGCCCGAGAGCGACATCTCCTGTGTGAAGATGAACTGCTGCATCACCGAGAGGCCGCCGCCGCCGTACTCTTTCGGCCAGGCAGGGGCGATCCATCCCTTGTCGGCGAGCTTCTTCACCCAGGCGCCGTTGATGCGGAAGTACTCGGCGCGGTCCATGTGGATGTCGTCCCAGCCGCCGCCACCGAACGCGGCGCGGAAGCCGCGGCGCTTTATGCCGGGCGGGCACTCGGCCTCGATGAACTGACGCACCTGGGTGCGGAAGGCTGCTTCTTCAGGTGTGTCTCGAAAGTCCATCTCTTTCCCCTTGGGGGAGGACAGGTCTAAAGACCTGTCCGTACGGGCGCGTCCACTCTTAGTTCACACTGCGCGCGGGCGTGGCCTCGGCGTTCACGTACGGGCGGCGGCGGGCGTCGTTCTTCCGCACCGACTCCAATGTGTGCCGGCTCGAGCTGTCGGCGCGGCGGCGGTCGACCTCGTCGCGGAAGCCGAGCATGTGCATGAGGTCCATGATCATGCCGTTGCCGAGGATCTGCCACGCGACCATGCGTGAGTCGAGATCCGTCTTCACGATGCCACGCGCTTTGCCTTCCTCGAGCGTGTCCGTGAGGAATGTGACGAAGCCTTCGAAGTTCTCGCGCAGTGCGTCGCGGATCTCCGGATCATCAGCCTCGGACAGCGCGCGCCACTGGAGCTTCATGTTGGCGGCGTGAGATTCGAGGTGGTCGTAGTAGTAGGCGCCGATGGCGCGCAGCGTCTCGATGGGGTCTTCGTAGTCGATCGAGATCTCCTCCCATATGTTGAGGAGGCGAGGCCGGGTGGAGCGGATCGTCTCGAGGAAGAGTTCCTTCTTGCCGGCGAAGTGGCGGTAGAGGGCGGGCTCGGAGATACCGGCGGCGCGGGCGAGGTCGGCGGTGCCGACGCGGGCGTACCCCTGGCTGGCGAAGACGTCGCGGGCGCTCTCGATAATGAGGCGGCGGCGTTTCTCTGCGGGGAGCCTGCGGGCACGGTGCTGGACCACGGGCGATCCTTAGTTAGTGAGCACTCACTAGAGCCGGGCGGGATCGTACCACTGTCGCGGGCCCGCCGTCAATGGGCCTTTTGGGCTGTCGCGCGAGATTCGGTCGAGCGTGCTTTCTGCGGCCCTCCACCCAGGGGGCTATCATGCTGCCGATGGAGACGATTCACCCGAACGTGGCCGTGACGCAGGAGCAGATCGCCGGATTCTGCCGGAAGTGGGAGATCACGCGGTTCGAGCTGTTCGGTTCCGTGCTACGGGATGATTTTGACGATGAGAGCGACATCGACGTGCTGGTCACGTTTGCGCCGGAGGTGCACCTCCGGATCAGCGATCTTGTCAATATGGAGGATGAGCTCGGGGAGATGTTTGGGCGCAGCGTGGACCTCGTGGAGCGCCCGCTAGTTGAAGCGAACCCCAACTGGATCCGGCGCAGGAACATCCTCAAGTCAGCACACCCCGTTTATGCCGTCTGACGAAGAGCTGCTCGTCGACATGATCGTCTCGGCCAGAGAGGCACGCGATCTGGCGGTGGATCGCAGCTACGATGATCTCGTCAACGATCGGACGCTTCAACTCCCTTTCACGAAATTGGTGGAGATTGTCGGAGAAGCAGCGCGAGCGGTGTCCGACGAAACGAGGAAGCGGGCGGAATCTGTGCCATGGAGCGACATCGTCGCGATGCGCCATCGCCTTGTCCATGACTACCGCAACACGCGCCTGGAGATCCTGTGGGATGTCGTGACGCGTGACCTGCCCATTCTCATCGAGACGCTCGAACTCCTGATGGAGTCCCCAGAAGAGGACGCCGACACATGACCCTTTCCCTTAGCACCATGTGGGCGCAGCAGGAGCGGTTCGTGAACGATATGCACGAGTTCGTGCACGAGGCGCGGCGGCTGGGGTACGACGCGATCGAGGTGAGCCACGCGACGCCCCGCGTCCCCTTCGACCGGCTGCTGGAGTTTCACCAGGTGCCGATCTCGTCCATCCACGCGCCGGCGCCCCTGGTGCGGGACGCGACGGACCGCGCGAACAGCAGCCTGAACCTGGCGGCGCTGGACGATGACGAGCGCCTCGATGCGCTCAACTACACACGCGCGAGCATCGACTACACGAAGGAGGTCGGCGGGAAGTTCGTCGTCGTGCACCTGGGCGCCATCGGCAACAAGATGTTCGACGCCGAGCGCGAGCTGCGGCGGCTGTACGACAGTGGGACTCGGGAGGGCGGGCGCGTGGACGAGCTGCGCGAGGAGTGCCACACGCTGCGCCGCGAGCAGATCGACCCGTGGCTGGAGATGGCGCGCGATACCCTCGCGAAGCTGGCGGAGCACGCCTCGCACCGGGAGATCGCCATCGGGATTGAGAACCGGCTGCACTACCACGAGATCCCGCAGCCGGAGGAGGCGCGGTGGCTCATCGACGACTACGCGCCGGACGCCGTGGGCTACTGGCATGACGTGGGGCACGGGGAGGTGCAGTGGCGGCTGGGCCTTGTGGACAAGCGGCTGTGGCTGGATACGAACGGGCCGCGCTGCATCGGTTGCCACCTGCACGACGTGACGGGCCTGGCGGACCACCGCGCTCCCGGCAACGGCGACGTCGACTGGACGTACATACGCGACGGCATCCCGCCGGCGGCGCTGCGCGTGTTCGAGATCAACCAGTCGCAGCCGGAGGCCGACGTGGCGCGCGCGATCCCGTTCCTGCGAGAGCGCGGCGTTATCCCGTGACCGCAGCGGTCGACTCACGCGCCCTTCGCATCGCCAGGACGGTCGCGCACGAGGCGATGGGCGAGGGCGCGGAGGCCGTGGTGCTGACGGGCAGCTACGCCACCGCGGTGGCGGATCCGGAGTCGGACATCGACGTGCTGATCATCGGGCGCGGGGTCGAGTACGAGCTGTCGCGCCGTGGGCGCTTTCTGCTGTCCGTCGCGTGGCGG
>JACRBR010000179.1 GCA_016213125.1 Chloroflexota bacterium
ACGGTATCGCCGATCTCCAGGCTGGCATGACCGCGTTCGCGCAGGGCGACCTGACCGTAGAGGCGAGCTCGACGACAACAAAGATTGCATCCCATACCCGGGACGAGGTCGGTCAGGCCGCCGCCAGCACGAACGACATCATCGACGCCATGGTGGCCACGATCGGCGCCTACAACGACTCGCGTGCCAGCCTGGTTGGGCTTCTCGGTTCCGTGAAGACGAACGCCACGAGCATCCTCGGCGCCAGCGACCAGCTCCGCGAAGCCTCTGACCAGATGGCCAGTGCCACGGGCCAGATCGCCTCCGCCATCAACGAGGTCACTCGCTCCGCCGTCTCCCTCTCCTCCCTCTCCCAGGAGTCCGCACGAGAGGTCGAACGCGTCGCCGCCGGCTCACAGCAGGTGGCCGCCGCCGCCCAGTCCAACGCCGACTCCGCCCTCGACTCCAAGTCCGAGGCCACCTCCATGAACGACCGCATCCTCGCCGTCGCCTCCGCCTCCGAAGAGGTCGCGAGGGCAGCCGAGGAGAGCCGCGGCGCCGCCGTCCAGGGCCAGCAGGCCGTCGGCCAGGCCGTCGCCTCCATGGAAGCCATCGCCATGGCCGTCGAACGCGCCTCCAAGACCGTCGACCTCCTGGGCGAGTACGGCCAGCAGATCGGCGACATCGTCAAGGTCATCGACGACATCGCCGGCCAGACCAACCTCTTGGCCCTCAACGCCGCCATCGAAGCCGCGCGGGCAGGCGAACAGGGACGCGGCTTCGCCGTCGTCGCCGAGAACGTGCGCTCCCTCGCCGAGCGCTCCTCCTCCTCCACCAAGGAGATCGCCGACCTCATCGCCAAGGTCCAGCAGGGCACCCGGGAAGCCGTCCAGGCCATGGCCGCCGGCGTCAAGGATGTCCAGTCCGGCCGCGAGATCACCTCCCAGGCCGGCACCGCCCTCGAGTCCATCATCGCCTCCGTCCAGCAGTCCGCCGTCCAGATGCAGCGCATCGCCGGCGACGTCCAGGGCCTCTCCTCCGGCGCCCAGCGCATCGTCGCCTCGGCGGAGACGATCGCCAACCTGGCCGAAGAGTCCGCACGCGGTGCGGGCGACATGGCCATGGGCACCACGAAGGTGACCGAGGCGATCATCCAGGTGTCGGCGACAAGCGAGCAGACATCGGCTTCGGCGGAACAGGTCTCGGCCTCAACCGAAGAGCTGTCGGCGCAGTCCGAAGAGCTGGCGGCCACCGCCGGCCAGATGAAGGACCTCGCCCTCGCCCTCAACGAGTCCGCCGCGAGATTCCGGCTCGAAGAAGGGAAATTCGGGGATCAGGTGAAGATGGCGCTCACCGCCCACGCGATGTGGAAGACCCGGCTCCAGCGAGCGATCGAGACTGGACGAAGTGAATTCGACCCGGAAACGGTGCGCGTGGACAACCGGTGCGACTTCGGGCAGTGGATGTACTCTTCCGGGAAGAATGCCTTCCCGTCAGTGTCGGCCTACGAACAGGTTCGCTCCTTGCACGCCGAGTTTCATGCCCAGGCCGCGCATGTGCTCGGACTCGCTATTCGCGGCAAGCGAAGCGACGCCACCGCATCAGTCCGCGACGACGCGCCATTCGGCAAGATATCTCGCAATCTCACGGCCGAACTCGGCCGGCTTCAGTCTGCCGCCGGGTAGCGGGGCCTCAGATCGGAATCAGTTCCGTCGCGATGTCCAGCACTTCAGCGTCCAGGCGCCAATCGATGATTGCGTTCGCGATGGACTGCAACTGGGCGTCCGCGTGAGCGCTCGCGTTCGAAACGCAGACCACTGCGACGGTCGCCACGTTCCATGTGTCGTTGTCTTCAACCTCGGCTGCGGCGGCATTGAACCTTGCTCGCACCCGCTCGACGACTGACTTCACCACCTGGCGCTTGTCCTTCAGCGAGTGCGCGGAGTCAATCCGGAGGGTCAGGCGGAGCACTCCAACAATCACTGGTGCCGTTACTACATCGCCGCTTCGGCTTCAGGAGTATCCGCGGGCAGCGCCGGGAGTTCGTCCGGGCTACGAATGCCGAAGTGTTCGAGGAAGCGCATCGTCGTCCGGAACAGCTGCGGGCGTCC
>JACRBR010000169.1 GCA_016213125.1 Chloroflexota bacterium
ACGCCGGCCAGGCGAACTACGGCGCCGCGAAGTCCGGCATCGCCGGCTTCACCCGCGTGGTCGCGAAGGACCTCGGCCGCTACGGGGTCACCTGCAACGCCATCGCCCCCGGCGCCGCTACGCGCATGACCATGAGCGTGACCGACGAGGCTCGCCAGCTGCGACAGCGCGCCGGCATTGCAGGAGCCGGTGGACCGCCGCGGCCCGCCGGGCCGCCGCCGCTGCGGGAGCCCGAATACATCGCGCCTATGGCGGCCTACCTGGCCAGCGACGACGCCTGGAACATCAACGGGCAGATCTTCCATGTCGCCGGCGGCACCGTCGGTCTCGCGTGGCACCCAACGCCGATGCGCACGATCTGGAAGCCCGCCATGTGGACACTGGACGATCTCTGCGAGATCGTCCCATCCCAGCTCATGGCCGGCATCCCCAATCCGGCCCCGCCCCCGGCGGACCTCGAAGTGCCGGGAAGATCCGCAGCAGCCGCTGGATAGATGATGGCCGACGCTGCTCCGATGACAAGCTCCCTCTCGTCTCGCAGCGCGGGCTTTCAGCCCGCGCGTGTCCCCGGCCGCGCGCGCCGGCCGCTCCATGCGCAACTCGGGCGGGTTCCATATTTCGTCTCCACGCGCGTCCAGAAGTCGAAGCGAGTGTTTGGCGGGCAGTTCGCGCAGGAAGCGACGCGGGAGCTGGTGGCGCTGCGTGAGCAATATGGCTTCCTGCTCCTGGCGTATGTATTCATGCCCGACCACGCGCACTTCGTGATTGTTCCCACCGGCGACTTCTCCGTCTCCCAGACGATGCGGCTCATCAAGGGGCGAATTGCGAGGCGCACCAACGGCTTGCTGAACCAGGAGGGTCGTCTCTGGCAAGAGGGATTCTTCGAGTACGCGCCTCGCACGATTGAACAGCTAAACGCTTACATCGAGTATGTCCACGCGAATCCCGTGAAGGCGGGACTGGCAGGCCGCCCTGAAGACTACGACCACTCGAGTGCGAGTGGCGACTGCATGGCTCACTACGAATCGTTCTTCGAAGCGGAGCGTGAATCCTGAGCAAGAGAGAGCGGCAGCGCGCGGGCTGAAAGCCCGCGCTGCGAGACGGGAGAGGGACATTATGAAGCGGCTCGAGGGACGGGTAGCGGTGGTTACGGGAGCGGGGCGCGGAATCGGCCGCGGCGTCGCGAAGCTCCTCGCGCAGGAGGGCGCCAGCGTCGTCGTCAACGACTTCGGTGTCAACGTCGACGGCACGAAGCCCGACGCCGGCCCCGCGAAGGACGTCGCCGACGAGATCCGCTCGGCCGGCGGCAAAGCCGTCCCCAACTTCGACACCGTCGCAACCGTCGACGGCGGCGAGCGCATGGTCCAGCAGGCTCTCGACGAGTTCGGGCGCCTCGACATCCTCATCAACGTCGCCGGTATCCTGCGCGACCGCATGATCTTCAACATGGCCGAGCAGGAGTGGGACGACGTGATCGGCGTGCATCTCAAGGGCCACTACTGCACCACCAAGCCCGCCTCGATCATCTTCCGCCAGCAGCGCTATGGCCGCATCATCAACTTCTCGTCGATCTCCGGCCTTGGCGGACTTCCCGGTCAGGCGAACTACGGCGCCGCCAAGGCCGGCATCGCCGGCTTCACCCGCGTCGTCGCCCGCGACCTCGGCCGCTACGGTGTCACCTGCAACGCCATCGCGCCCGGCGCCGCCACCCGCATGACCGCGACCGTGCCACAGAACACCGCCCAGCTCCGCCAGCGCGCCGGCACCGCTCCGGTCGTCGCAGCAGCGCCGCGCGAGACCACGGTCCTGCCCATGCGCGAGCCCGAGTACGTCGCCCCCATGACGGTCTTTCTCGCCTGCGACGAGGCCTGGAACATCAACGGCAAGATCTTCTACGTCGCCGGCGGCCGCATCTCCCTCGCCCACGAGGAGTCGGCCATGCGCCAGATCCAGAAGCAGGGCATGTGGACCGTCGACGAGCTCCGCGATCTCGTCCCGTCCCAGCTCACCTACGGCCTCGTGAACCCCGCCCCACCCGCTCCGGATCTCGACCTCCCCGGCCGGCCGGTCGTTCAGCAGGTGTAAATGCGGGTAGCCCGCCGCGATATGGTTCATCAGGACCATGCTCGGCGGCGAGAATACCGCCGAAACTTCACACGTGAATACGAGACTCGCTCTCGGGGCCATCGTCGCCGTCGTGGTGCTCGTTGGAGGCTGCACAGCCGCCGCATGGGTCCACGACAAGACGGTGGAGCTTAGCCAGGCGGAGTTTCGCGAGATGGTCGAAAAGGGACTCTCCGTTGGTGCGACCGACGGTGAAGTCAGCTTGTTTCTCGAAGAACTCGAGAGTGAGAATCGCATAGATGATGCCCGCATGTGGCATTACCCGGCCGAGATCGTTAAGCAGCACGATTGCTTGCCGCGTCCGTGCTCTCTCGTCGATGAGGGGGTTGAGCCAGGAAGCTACTCAATCACCTTGCGAATTGAGAATCCGGAAGGATGGCTTCCGAGCGTTTGCAGCAGTGACTTTATCGCGAACTTCATCCTTGACGAGACCGGACGCTATACACAGCTTCTGATCTCAGACGCATCCGCATGTCTGTGATCCTTCAGAGATCGATCCGGTGCTCGACATCCAGCAGCGCCAGCCGCTGCATCAGCTCCGCGCGATGGTGAATGTCATGCTCCAGCAAGTGGAACGCGATCCAGTGTCCGTCGTACTTCCGGCCGTCCCAGTCGCTGGTGTACGTCGCGTCGAGCTGCGCCTGGTTCGCGAGAAACCGCTGCAGCCGGCTGTAACTGCGCTCCAGCTCGCGCTTCAGGTCGTCCTTCGACCATCCCTCCTTCGCCAATACCTCGGCAATGCACGGACTCACTACCAGCAGCGGATGCCACTGGCGATAGATTATCCCCGTGTGCGCCCAGTACTTCACATCCCCTTCCCCC
>JACRBR010000162.1 GCA_016213125.1 Chloroflexota bacterium
CAACATCGAGCTGCCGGTGCTTGCAGGCGTGGCGCGGGCGCGCGTTCGAGACGACGACAACGGCGTGGCTGCGGCCGCGGTCGACCGGCGGCGCATCCTGGTGGTCGACGACGAGGAGGCGATCCAGCAGCTCCTAATGGGTGTGCTGGAGATGGACGGACACGATGTGTCGATCGCCAGCAACGGACGCGAGGCACTGGACAAGGTAGGCGCGGAAGCGTTCGACCTGATCATCACGGACATCAAGATGCCGGTGATGGGCGGGCCCGACCTGTACAAGCGCCTCCGTGACGACGGCAACCCGCTGGCGCAGCGGGTCATCTTCATCACCGGGGATACGGTGGCGCCCGACACGCGGAAGTTCCTGCAGGGCATCAAGAACACCGTGCTCTCTAAGCCGTTCCGCCTGCGTGACGTGCGCGAGTCCGTGGCATCTGCGCTGGCGCGCGCTCGCTAGAAGGGAATCTGTGGCATGGTGTTCAGACGCGGCGGCGACGACCGGCGGACGGAAGTCGTCGAAGAGGACGAGGACGGACTCAACATCGTGAGTGGCGACGACGACGGCGAGGAGTTGACGGGGGACCTGTTCGAGGCCGGGCAGCTCTGCGACATCTGCCGCGTCGAAGAGGGGCGCGTCGGCCTGGACCCGACGTGCCGGGGCGCCTATGACGGCGAGCCGGTGCTGTACGGCCTGAAGTGCCTGGCGGAGGGCCTGAAGGCGGCCTATAGCGGCGTCGAGGGCGTGGCCGTCATCGTCGAGTCGTTCGACGAGTACAGCGACCACTACTACTACCGGCTGGACGAGATGCCCGCGTACCAGTTCGTGCGCGAGGACGTCGAGGCGATCTCGTGGCTGTTGCTGACCATCGGCGACGCCTGCGCCCGCTGCGGCGAGCAGAGCCGCTTCGCCTGGCTATCGCGCGACTTCGTGGACCCCCGCCTGCCCGAGGGCGAAGCCATCTTCCGTAACCTGGAGCAGGACATCGAGCACCTGTGCGGGCCGTGCGCGGGCTCGGCGCTGGCGGTGTCGTACCTCTCGCTGGAGCTGCCGCTCATGACGGTGGAGCTGCCGCGCAGCGCGATGGGCATCGTGATGCCAACGGGGGAGTAGCGACAGTCAGCTGCCGCAGGTTATGGGGCCGTACGACGGTCCGCAGATGTACGTGATCTCCGGGTGCTTGCCGTTGAAGTAGTCACCGCTACCGCGAACGGCAACAATTGCGCCTGCCAGGGTGGCGTACCACAGCAGCCCTGTATTCCCCGTCGCAGCACGGAGGCCGATGACATAGCCTTCCGTGATGGGATCTCCAGGAACTGGATAGCTCACCGCGTAGAGGGCCCAAGCCGCGTGCGATCCTATCTCTCGCTCGATGACCGACCGAACACTTGCCATTTCGGTGAGGTAACCGTCGTGCAAGGACGTATCGATCAAGAACGAGGGGATCTCCGTGCCCTGTGGAAGGTCTCCGCACGGCGGGCCGGACTCGCCCGTGGGTGAACACAGGGTGGCCAGGAGGGCGGCGAGGCTCGCCAATCCCTCAGCCTTGGATCCGCGCTGCTGGAACGCCAACAGCGTCTGGTCCAAGGCGGGAATGCCGGTGGCGAGGACGGTCGGCGTGTACCTTCCGCCATTCTCTGCTGTGGGCGTCGGCCGGACGTTCACGGGCTGGGCAGTGGCGGTCGGCGGTAGCACTGGCGTGGACGTGGCCGGGCTATCGGTGGTATCGCCCCGGCAAGAGAGCAGCGCCAAGCTCAGACAGAGGGGGAGCAACGCGGTCATGGGTCTGAGCACAGTGCAGGTCTCCCTTCCCTTGCATCTATGCTGGAGCGTATCAGATATAGATCGGCGGCAGACGGGGTGGGCGGCGTGTTCGAGCCCTGCTGCTCTATTACACTCAGCGTCGAGCGTCCGGGTAGGCGCGAGCCAGAAGATCACGAGGTGTAGATGCCGCTGGTGCTGGAGCAGACCTACATCGACGAGATGATCGCGCACGCGAAGGAAGACGCACCGAACGAGTGCTGCGGCATCATCGCCGGGGCCAACGGGCGGGCGACGAAGCTGTACCGGGCGATCAACGCCGAGGCCAGCCCCTACCGCTACAGCGTGGAGCCGAAGGACCTGCTGCGCATCCACCGCGAGGTCGACGCCAACGACTGGGAGTTCCTGGCGATCTATCACTCGCACACACACACCGAGGCCTACCCTTCGCCGACCGACGTGCGGCTGGCGGCGTGGCAGGACGCGTACTATGTGCTGGTGTCGCTGATGGACGCCGATCCCGTCGTGCGGGCGTTCCGCATCACGGACGGCACTGTGACCGAAGAGCCAATCGAAATTCCGGCGTGACACCTGGCATGCCGGACAAGAGGTACCAATGGCGCTGAAGGACAGACTCTCGGACGACCTGAAGGAGGCGATGCGCGCAGGTGAGGCCGTGCGTCGCGAGACGCTGCGCTCCATCCTGGCGGCGGTCCGCAACACCGAGCTCGCGCGCGTCAACGTGAAGGACGAGTCGGCCTCGCGGCAGGAGCTGGTCGACAGCGACGTGCTGGACGTGCTGCAAAAGCAGGCGAAGCAGCGGCGCGAGAGCATCGAGGAGTACAAGAAGGCCGCGCGCCAGGACCTGGTCGACCGCGAGACGGCCGAGCTGGCCATCATCTCGGCGTACCTGCCGGCGCAGATGGGCCGCGACGAGATCGTGGCCGAGGTGCGGAAGGCCATGGAAGAGACGGGCGCCGCAGGCCCGGGCGACAAGAGCAAGCTGATGCCGGTGGTGATGGGCCGCCTGAAGGGCCGCGCCGACGGCCGCGCGATCAACGAAGTGGTAACGGAGTTGCTGGGCGGCAAGTGACGGCGAGTTCGTAGTTCGCAGCCCGTGGATCACACAATGCGCGAGGCCGGCGATTCGATCGCCGGCCTCTTCTGTCGTTCGAGCGTGAATGCCCTAGTTCCCGAAGCCTGTCGGCGGCGGGAGGGGCGGCTGCTCGGGGACGGGCTCCTGGCAGTTGCTGCCGTCGCGGCCGAACACCTTCTGGATGTCCTTGATATCGATGTCCAGGTCGTGCAGCTCCGGCTCCAGGTCGTACCACTTGCTGTACAGCAGCCCGCCGAAGAAGGCGCCATAGCGGCTGGCGATGAGCTGCTCGTCCGTGACGTCCACGTCGCAGTCCAGGTCGAGGTCGCCCTCCAGGATGCGCACCGTCACCGCGAGGTCGGCACAGACCGCCGTCAGGCCGCCGTTCACGGACTCCAGCACCGGGTGGCCGAAGACGTCCACCAGCTCGCAGCCGTTGTCCTTGATGACGGTCAGGACACCGTTGTTGTTGCCGGGGAAGATGTCGTTCTTCAGGTCCTCGTGCGGGATCAGGTTCAGCGCTGCCAGGTCGAACTCTCCATCCGGGCCCGTGGGCGTGGGTCCGTTCGTGACGCACCCGAAGTGGATGATGTTCTCCAGGATGATTGAGTACGCGCACGTGCCGTTGTTCGCGCCGCCGGGATCGTCCTGGCACCAGGGGTTGCCGGAGGCGCCGGCGCTGTCCAGTTCATCCACCGGCCCGCGGTTGGAGCCCAAGCCGTCCGCCAGCGCACCGTTGTCACCAAAGACGACGTCACACGGGTTCACCGACTCGATGACGAAGTTGTCGTACTCCACGCTGAACTCGTAGGCGCCCAGGCCAAGCTCGACGTTCGGGCCAAGGTTCAGG
>JACRBR010000171.1 GCA_016213125.1 Chloroflexota bacterium
CGTACCGCCACGCGGCGATCGTGTTGGCCGTAGCCAGGCCGAAGTCGTTGTGGCCGTGGTACTCCAGCTCGGCGCCCGTTTCCTGCCGCAGCACCGTGAACAGGCGCGGCACGCCCCACGGCAGCGCCGCGTACGGGTCGGGGCTGCCCCAGCCGATCGTGTCGCAGATGCGGAACTTCGCGATGCCTTTGCTCACGTCCAGCACCCGCTGCATGAACGGGATCACCCAGCCGTAGATGTCGGCGCGCGTGCAGTCTTCCAGGTGCACCCGCGGCACGATGTTGTTCTCGAGCGCCGTCACGATCGGCTGCAGGTACTTCTCGATCGCGTCTTCCTTCGATGCGTACCCCAGCTTGTCGAAGATGTGGTGGTCGGAGGCCGAGGCCAGCATCCCCGTCTCTTTCACCTTCCCCTGCGACACCTCGACCAGCAGCTTTATGTCCTTCGGTGTCGCCCGCGTCCACGTCGTCACGCGCGGCCACTCGTACCCGCGCTCCAGCAGCTTCTCCAGCGTCCAGACGTCGCGCTTCTGGTAGATGAAGGCCTCGATGGCGTAGATGGCACCGCTGTTGTTGTCCAGCTTGTGCAGCAGGTCGTAGTACTTCAGCCGCGTCTCCGCCGGGAAGATGGCGATGCGGCTGTCCTGCGCGCCGTCCCGAAGCGTCGTATCGGTGATCAGCTTCGGCAGCGCGTCCTCGGCAGCCGTCGGCGGGACGACGGGTTCCGCCTCCAGCGTGACCGGTGGCAGCTGGCCCTGGAAGTTGTGGTACACGCGCTCGGTGTTGACCTTCGTGGCGACGACCATGGTGGGACCTCCTCGGGAACCGGCTAGGTGGCTCCTCGAATCTGCAAGTGGGCGTCCGGTCTATGGACAGTATTGTTATAGACTATAGATACCCGGGCGGGGAAGGCCCCGTACGGCGCGCCGGGCGAGTCGTAACACGCTCGTAACCCGGTCCGCGCCGGCGGCGGCTCTATGGTACCGTGGCCCAAAGGTGGCCGCACATGATGTTGCGCTTCCTCGAATTGCGCCTCGTCCAACGGCGCTTGCTGACCCGAGCCGCCATCACGGTCGCACTGCTGGCGCTGCTCGCCTGGCGCATCGACTTCAGCGAGGCCGGCCGCGCCCTCCGCGACGCCGACTACGTCTTCATCATTCCCGCGCTGGCCTGTTTCGGTTTCGCCAAGTTGCTCGTCGCCCTGCGCTGGCGGGTCATGATGTCGACGTTCGCGCGCCTGCCGCTGATGCCGTTGTTTGGCATCCTCTGTGTGTCCAACCTCGCGAACAACGTCCTCCCCGCGCGGCTTGGGGATCTCATCCGCGTCCAGGTGCCCGCCCAGCGCTTCGGCATGTCCCGCGCGCGTCTGGCCGCCACCGTCTTCGCGACGGAGTCTCTGCTGGACGGCATCGCGCTCGGCGGGCTAGGCCTGATCGGGCTCGCGCTCATCGACCTGCAGGGCTTTCCGAGGGAGGTGTTCTGGGGTATCCTCGGGTTGCTCGCCGGGTGCCTAGTTGCCGTCATCCCGCTGTCGCACCTGAAGCTTGAGGGTGGCTGGACGGAGCGCAGCGCCGTCCAGCGGCTTCCCGACCGCGTGCGGCTCGCGCTGGAAGAGGCCGTCCCCGCCTTCCTCGACGGCCTCGCCGTCTTCCGCCACGGCCGCCTCGGTGCGCAGGCGATCGCGTTGTCGTTCGCGCTGTGGCTGCTGGAGGTCGCGATGTTCGTGCTGCTGGGCCTCGCCTTCGGCATCCATCTCTCGATGCCCGCGTGGATGGTGATCATGGTGGCCGCCAACCTTATCACCGCCGTCCCCATCACGCCCTCCAACATCGGCGCGTACGAGGTCGCGATCACGGAGCTGCTGAAGGCGCTCGGCGTCGATGCGGGCGCTGCGGCCGGCTTCGCCATCGCGGCCCACGTGTTCAACATCTTCTGGATATCGGCCGCGGGCTTCGTCGCCATGTGGTCGCTCGGGCTCGGCCTCGACGACGTCTTCTCCTTTCGGGCGAAGGACCAGGCCCGCGCCTTCGACGAGACGCCGGAGACCGCCGGTGCGGCAGGTTGACCGCGTGTCCCAGCGCTCGGGGTGTGCTCCAATGTCATTCGGGAGCGAAATGACATGACATCACCAGCATCCAAAGCGGCCTTCGGGCACCGCTCGACCGCGCTCGAGGTGATCGCCGGGCACGACCTCTCCGGCCGCGCCGCCATCGTCACAGGCGGGGCCTCCGGCATCGGTGTCGAGACCGTGCGGGCGCTGGCGACGGCCGGGGCGCGTGTCACCATCGCCACGCGCGATCTCGCGAAGGCGAATGCCATGGCGGAGACCCTCCGCGGCGAGACCGGGAGTGATGCCGTTGAAGCCGCGCTGCTCGACCTCGGCTCCCTCGCCTCCGTGCTCGCGTTCGTCGAGGGCTACCTGGCCGGGCACAGCCAGTTGCACCTGCTCATCAACAACGCGGGCATCATGGCGACGCCGTTCGGCCACACGGCTGATGGCTTCGAGCTGCAGTTCGGCACCAACCACGTCGGCCACTTCGCGCTGACCACCGGGCTGCTCCCAGCGCTGAGGGCCGCAGGCAGGGGCGCCTCGAAGGCCCGCGTGGTGTCGCTGTCGTCCATCGGCCACCGCCGCTCCGACATCCACTACGACGACCTGAACTTCGAGCGCAGGCCCTACGACCCGTTCGCCGCGTACGGACAGTCGAAGACCGCGAACGCGTTGTTTGCCGTCGGCCTGACGCAGCGGTACGCCGCCGAGGGCATCACCTCGAACGCCGTTATGCCGGGCGGCATCCTTACCGGCCTGCAGAAGCACATGCCGCGCGAGCAGCAGATAGCGGCGGGCTGGTTCGACGAGCAGGGCAATATCAATCCGCGGTTCAAGAGCACCGAGCAGGGCGCGGCGACCTCAATCTGGGCTGCTGTCTCGCCGGAACTGGAAGGTGTGGGCGGGCTCTACCTGGAGGACTGCGCCGTGGCCGTGCCGTGGATCGAAGGTCGCCCGTTCTCCGGCTATATGGGGTACGCCCTCGACCCCGACAACGCCGAGCGCCTCTGGTCGGTGTCGGAGCAACTCATCGCCCGATAGATGGCCGGTAACGCCGCTAGCCCGCGAGGTCCATCGCGCAGCGCACGGTGAGCGTCGCTTCGCGGGTGAAGTAGCAGCCGACGCCCGCGCGCGTGTAGACCGCGCCCATGATCTGCGCGTAGTGCGAGGGGCTGTTCATCCACGCCTGCACGATGTCAGCGGGCGGCCAGCCGTTCGATCCCCACGCCAGCACCTCGCCCACCTGCACCGTGAACGGGAACCCCGCCGCTTCGACGCGCGATACCAGGGTGCTGCCGTCCGGCCCCGTGTGCGAGAACCAGTCGTTGTCCGCGAGCACCTTCGCGTAGTCCTTCGCCGCCCGCTCCAGCCGTGGCTCGACCGATAGCGGGCCCAGCCCCATCTGCGCGCGCCGCTGATTCACGAGCGACAACACCTCTGCCTCGAACGCCAGGTCGTAGTATCCGGTCCCGGCCTCGACCCTGCCGCTGCGAGGCGCGGGCGGCGGTACCGGCGTGGACGTAGGCGGAGGGGGCGGTGGCGGGGATGGGGGCGGAGCCGGTGTGTCCGTGGGCGCGGGTGCGGGAGGAGGGGCGGGCGGCGCTTCCGTCACGCCTTTCACGTACTCCGCGAAACGCGTCAGTTGGTCCGCCGCGATCATCGATTCTTCCAGCGTGGGCCCCGGGGCTTGCGCCGGCTGGGCCGGGAGATCCGCGATCCGCTCGAAGAAGTCGCGCGCCCGCTGGACCGCGTCCGCTGCCTTCAGGATCTCCGCCAGCGTGGGCGTCGGTGTCGCGATGCGCTCGAAGTAATCTTGCGCGCGCTGCACCTGGTCGGCGGCCACGAGCAACTCGGCGAGCGTCGGCGTGGGAGTGATGATGCGCGAGTAGAAGTCGCGCGCGCGCTCCACCTGGTCCGCCGCTATCAGGATCTCGCCGAGTGTGGGCGTTGGGGTGGCGGGGCCCGTGTTCAGCGCCAGCGCCCGCGAAACGCGCGTCGGCTCCGCGGCGGCGCGATGCGTCTTCACCTCCGCCTGTCCGCGGCTCAGGAACACCACCGCGACGGCGGAGAGCGCCGCCACGAAGAGAAAGAGCGTCACGCGTTCGACGAGCGTTCGTCCCGGCACAGCCAGCCTCCTTGCACCACCATCTCGTCCGCGCGCGCAGTGATGCTGCGAATGCGCAGCGTCGGCGCGCGAAGACCATGATGGCCATGGAGGGGCTGCCACTGGCATGAGAGAACACCGCAACGCGAAGCGCCGCGGCTCGCTGATGTTCCTCCTGTTTGACACCTAGGGGATCCGGAGCTGTTAACGCCTCG
Source organism: Chloroflexota bacterium (assembly GCA_016213125.1). GTDB lineage: Bacteria > Chloroflexota > Dehalococcoidia > DSTF01 > JACRBR01 > JACRBR01. Next base: position 4,369 of record JACRBR010000171.1, read on the forward strand.
CGTCCACCGAATTGCGCCCTCTTCAGATTCAGAAGAGGGCGCGCCGAGGACGCGATTTTCGGTTCGTGACGGGTTCGGAACAGTGGGGATGAAGGCGACCCCGCAGCCCGCTGCAGACTACGAACTGCCAACTGAGAACTGACGACTGACGACTGACGACTGCCTACAACCTCGCCGAGTAGACCGGCGCTGATGTCGGCTGCTCCACCCCTCCAGCCCGCTCGATGGTGATCGCCACCGCCGTCGTTCCGGACGGATCGAACGACACGTCGGCCACAGCCACGCCGGCGTCGTCGTACTCCATCAGCCCCAGGCTCGTCGCCTCGCCCGCCGTGGATATCGACCACAGCTGGTACGCCTTCGCGGGCTCCAGCCGGGGCAGCGCCTCCCCCACGATCGATGCCCGGTCGCCTTCCAGAAGCACCACGTACCCCGCCGTGGCGCCCGTGTCCTGCAGCAGCGGCTTCACCGCGAGCACGTCCGTCGCGCCGCCGTCCGACCGCAGCGAGATGTTCCACGCCAGGAGTCCCGCCACGGCGATCAACAGCCCCGCCGCGATCGCCCCCCACGCATACGACGGCCGCCACTGCACCCGGGCCCGTGCCCCGTCCGGGCGAGCGCGCCCGTGCGCCAGCGCCACCGGCGGGTCGTGCAGGATCTGTTGTCTGTTGTCTGTTGTCTGTTCTCCCGCCGACGCGACAGCGGCGGCGATCCGCCCGCGCAGCGCGCGCGGAGGCACCATCGGCTCCACCGTCTCCGCCAGCGCGGATGCGACCACCCGTAGCTCGCGCGCCTTCGCCGCGTGTTCCGCGCACGTCGCAAGGTGCGCGCGCATCTGCGTCGCCTCTTCGTCTGGCAGCGCGTCCAACGCGTACGCACCCAGCAGCTCTTCCGCCTGCTCGCAGTTCATTCCAGCACCTTCGGCCGCAGGTACTCCCGCATCTTCTCCAGCCCGATCCGCAGCCGGCTCTTTACCGTCCCCAGCGGAACGCCCATGCGCTCCGCGATCTCGACGTGCGTCATCCCCTCGAAGTACGCCAGTACGATCGTCTCCCTCTGCTCCGCGGGCACGAGCCGCACCGCGTCCCGCACCGCCGCCGCGTCCAGCGTCATCTCGGCCAGCTCCTCCGGCCGACCCTGTGTCGCCGCCAGGAACTCCTCAGCACCCTCCGGCAGCCCGCGCTCCGGGCGCCCCGTCCGCCGCCGCACCGCGTCCACCGCCCTGTGATGGACGATCGTCAGCAGCCACGATCGCGCCTGGCCGCGGCTCGCGTCGAACCGTCCGCACTGCTTCCACACCGAGACGAATGCCTCTTGCACGACGTCCTCCGCCAGCGTCCCGTCGCTCGTAATCCGGAACGCGAGGCCGTACGCGACGCCGCCGTACCGGTCGTACAGCGCCGACACCGCCGACTCGTCGCCCGCCTGCATCAAACGCAGGAGCGCGCCGTCGTCTGGCTCTCCGTTACTCATTCGCGCGCCGTCCCCATGTAGATCAGGTGCCCCCGTGCCTATAACCTACAACCTACAACTTATAACCTTGAGCGAGGTGAGAATCGCCCGATGAGAATCGCGCTCATAGGCCAGGCCCAGTTCGGCGAAGCCGTGTTCAACGCCCTCCGTGAGGCCGGCGAGCAGATCGTCGCCGTCTCCTCCATCCAGGGCACACCCGAGCGCCCCGATCCCCTGTGGGCGGCCGCCGAGGCCGCACAGATCCCCGTCTTCCCCACCGGCCGCCTCAAGAAGGCCAACGTCCTCGAGGCCTACAGCGCGACCGAGCCCGACCTCTGCGTCATGGCCTTCGTCACCCATATCCTGCCCGAACCCGTCCTCTTCGCCCCGAAGCACGGCTCCATCCAGTACCACCCGTCGCTGCTGCCCCGGCACCGCGGCCGCAGCGCCATGCACTGGGCTATCCGCATGGGCGACCCCACAACCGGCGTCACCATCTTCTGGACCGACAAGGGCATCGATACCGGCCCGGTCCTCCTCCAGCGCGAGTGCCCGGTCGGCGCGGACGATACCGTCGGCTCGCTGTACTTCGACAAGATGTTCCCCATGGGTGTGCAGATGCTGGCCGAGTCCGTGCGTCTGGTGCGCGAAGGCGCCGCGCCCCGCATCACGCAGGACGAGGCCCGCGCGACGTACGAGGCTCCGGCCGACGACGGCAACAGCGCCATCGACTGGACGCGCCCAGCCCGGGAGGTGTACGACCTGATCCGCGGCAGCAACCCGCAGCCCGGCGCCCACGCCATCCTGTACGCGACAAAGGTGCGCATCTTCGACAGCACGCTGACGCAGCTCGCCGACCCCGAAGACACCGGCGGGACGATCACGACCTCCCAGGGCGAGTTCGCCGCCGGCCCGGGCACGATCCTCGCCGCCAGCGACACGCAGATCGACATCGCCGTCCTCGGCGGCATCCTGCACGCGCGCCGGCTCCAGCGGGACGGCAGCAAGAAGCTGCCGGCCGGCGAGTTCGCGGCGGAGATGGGCATCGAAGTAGGCGACGGGTTTGAGAACGGCGTGCCGTCCGCCGCCGGTTAACCTTCCGCCTCCGCCAGGCGTTCTCCCTACACACTCCTTCGCAGGAGAATGCGTATGCGTATCCTGGCGTTGGCGCTCCTCGTGGCGCTCCTCCTCGACGCGATTCCCCTCACCGTCCACCGGGCGGCGATTCGTTCCGTGAGCGCGTGCCAGTACGGACCCGAGCGCATCGACGACTACTTCCGCGATGCAGACTTGATCGCCCTCGTCGACGTTGTTGCCGCCGGTGATGGCGCCAACCGGGCCCCAATGTTGACGCCCACCGCCGCTCTCACGCCAGTGTCGACGCAAACACCGCAATGGACGCCGACCCCGTCCGGCGGCCTGCGCATCCGCCTCACGCCACTCGCCACGAACACACCGCAGCCACCGTCTGGGCCCGCGCGGATCATCACCGAAGACCTCTCGGGCATCGGCGCAGAGCTTAGCCTTGTCGAGGCGTACGTGGGCGGAGCGCCGTCGCGTTTCGCTGCCGATGCCTCGGTCCGTTCATCCATCGAGCGCCGGATCCGGGAGCTGGAGGCCGGGTATGGATACGTAACGAGCTGTTCCGTCGCTGGCCTGACGCCGCGATACCAGCAGGCCGCCAGGTACCTCGGTGTGTTCACAGCCGGCCCGTCCGGCGAGTTCGCGACCACGCGGCTGTTCGTCGTTGAAGGCAACGAAATCGCAAATGCCAATGCAGTCGGCATGAGCTACGGCCTCTACCGCGAGTACTTCGCCGATATGAAGGCCGCGGACATCACCCTGCCGACCGAGGAAACTCCCGGCGGCTACGTGTACGTCACCGAAGCACGGTTCGCCCTCGCAAGACTCCTGCAGGCGATGCGCGCCGCCCGCACCACTGACTACCGCATCTACCCGCCCGACACCGGCTCCGGCGGCCTCCTCCCCGGTAACTGACCTCAGACGTCCCGCCTCCAATGCCCCCACCCCTTGCCCCTCCCCCACCCCCCGGCTCATGCGCGCCCGCGCCAATCTGACCGATTGTGCGAAATTTCACGTTGATCGTACGATCCGCTCCTGATAGCATTCGCAACGTCCGGAAAGCGTGGGAGGCGTGGCATGCAGCGCCTTGGCCCGGTCGCTCAGCTTCTCGGATTGGGTTCCTATCTCGCCACCTGCATCGCCGGTGGCCCGATCGTTGGGTATTTCGTAGACCGGTGGCTTGATACACAGCCCGCGTTCACGCTCACCGGCCTGGCTCTTGGACTCATCATCGCGTTCGTGGGCTCGTACAGGATGATCACGGAAACCCTCCGCGACATGGAGCGCGAAGCCGCGCGGCAGAAGGCGCAGAAGAAGTAGACGTGAAGAACCCCAAGGCCCTCCTCATCGCCCTAGGAGTCCTCGCCGTCGTCTTCGGCGGCTTCTGGTTCGTGCGCGGCCCCAAGCCCATCATCGAGATCAAGGGCGAGCCGCTGGCCACCTGGGGCGACTACGGCGACTTCATGACGCCCACGCTGCTGAACACCACCGTCAGCGGCGTCGTCGTCGCAGGCATCATCATGGTCCTGGCGTACTTTGCCACGAAGAACCTGTCGCTCATCCCGCGGGGCCTCCAGAACGCGCTCGAAGGCGTCGTCGAGGCGCTGTACAACGTGTGCGTCCAGATGGCCGGCGAGAAGAACGCGCGGCGCTTCTTCCCGGTGGCGATGACGCTCTTCACCTTTATCTGGATCGCCAACTGGTTCTCCCTGACCCCCATCTTCAACTCCTTCGGCGCGGTGCAGGAGGTGAGCGCGCACCACTGGCACGAGGAATCGCACGTCATCACCGAGAAGGCCGGCATAGGCTTCATCTTCCCCTTCACGCTCGGCGGCGATAGCCCCGCGGTCGAATTCGAGGTCGATGAGACCGAGGTCGCGCACATCGACGACGAAATCGCCGCCGCGAAATTGGAAGGCGCGACGCCGGAAGAGCTCGAAGAGCTGGAAGTGGTCCGCGAGGACGCGCTCCTTCACGCCCGCGAGACCGCGATCGCGGCCTCCCTCCCGAAGGCCGCCGGCCTCGACCTTGACTACTCCTCCTGCGAGCACGAGGGCGCGCCCGAAACCGAGATCGACGAGTGCAAGCGCGAGATCAACCTCGCGCACGCGGAGGAAGCCGCAG
>JACRBR010000173.1 GCA_016213125.1 Chloroflexota bacterium
GATGTCGGGGAGGTGCACAGTCGGGGACGGCTGTGCCACGTGCGCAGGCGAGGGCGCCTGCGCTCCATCGGGCGCAGCTGAAGCTACGCGGCTACTGGTCGGGGGTGAACTCACGGGCGAGGGCGCCCGCGCTCCATCGGGCGCAGCTAAAGCTACGCGGCTACTGGTGATCTTCTCGACGATGCGCTTGGCGAAGACGACGGTCTCGAGGAGGGAGTTGCTGGCGAGGCGGTTGGCGCCGTGGACGCCGGTGCAGGCGCACTCGCCGCACGCGTACAGGCCGGGGACGGTGGTCTCGCCCCAGGTGTTCGTGCGCACGCCGCCCATCATGTAGTGCGCGGCCGGCGAGACGGGGACCGGCTCCTTCGTGATGTCGACGCCGTGGTCGAGGCAGAAGCGGTAGATCTGGGGGAAGCGCGAGGTGATGCGCTCCGGGGCCAGGTGGCTGATGTCGAGCAGCACGTGGTCCGCGGCCGTCCGCTTCATCTCGCTGACGATGGCGCGGGCGACGACGTCCCGGGGGGCGAGCTCCGCCTTCTCGTGGATGGCGGGCATGAAGCGCTCGCCGCTGGTGTTGCGGAGGATGCCGCCCTCGCCGCGGACGGCCTCGGAGATGAGGAAGATGGGCACGCCGGGGAGGCGGAGCGCGGTGGGGTGGAACTGGATGAACTCCATGTCGGTGATGTCCGCGCCCGCGCGATACGCCACCGCGATGCCGTCGCCGGTCGCGACCTCGGGGTTGGTGCTGACGCGGAAGAGCTGCCCGACGCCGCCCGTGGCCAGGATGATGGCGGGGGCCATGTAGGTTCGGCCTGCGGCCGGCACAGGCGGGGGCGCCTGTGCTCCATCGCCGGGCGTCGGCGTCGTGTCGATGACGGTGACGCCGACGGCGCGGCCGTTCTCGACGATGATGTCCTCGACCTGCGTGTGCTCCTTGATGGTGATGCGCGACATGCGGGCGAGGCCGCTGAGCGAGATCTCGATGTGCGCGCCGGTGGAGTCGCCCCCCGCGTGGAGGATACGGTTGCGCGAGTGGGCCGCCTCCTTGCCGAGCGCGACCGCGCCGTCGGTCGCGTCGAACGGCACGCCGAAGTTCACGAGATCGTGGATGCGGTCGGCGGCGGCCTCGACGAGGATGCGGGCGGCGGTCTCGTCGACGAGCCCCGCGCCGGCGTCGATGGTGTCGCGGAGGTGGAGCTCGGGGTTATCGTCGGCGCCGACGGCCGCGGCGATGCCGCCCTGCGCGTACTTGGTGTTGCACTCGTCGATGGAGCCCTTGGTGAGGATGCAGACGGTGCCGTGGTTGCGGGCGAGGAGTGCGGCGTAGAGCCCGGCGATGCCGGACCCGACGATGATGAAGTCGTAGCGCTGTGGCATGTACCCCACCCTGGCCCTCCCCGCTGGCGGGGAGGGAATTGCGGTCTGTTGGCCTCACCCCCGGCCCTCTGCCTCAACGGGAAAGGTGAGAACCGGAGTTAGTGTCACTCTGACACTAACTGACGCGGGGGCGGGCGTCAAGCGCTGCGAAAATTGGGGGTTGACTAAAATCTACATATGTCGATAATAGAGGGTGATGGCAAGACGACCGAACTCATCGAAGCAGACGGAGTCGGTGCTCGCGGCGCTGCTGGGCAGCGTCGAGGCTTGGCGGCACGGCTACGACCTGAGCCGCGAGACGGGGCTGAGGTCGGGGACGCTGTACCCGATTCTCATCCGGCTCGAAGGGCAGGGGTGGCTGGAGGCACGCTGGGAGGACGAACCTGCGCCGGGGAAGCCGAGGCGGCATCTCTACCGGCTGACGGGGCTCGGCGCGCACGAGGCGCGGGCGGCGGTGAAGGCCGCGGCGGAGACGTCTGCGGTCGCGGCCAAGATCGCAACGGCGACTGGCGGTGCGGAATGACGGCGGGACCGGGTGTGCGGCGGAGGCCGGTGCTCGTGCATCGAGCGGCAAGGGCCGCGTGTCCGGGGCCTGAGCGTGCGTGGGTGGACGCGATGTTCGCGGAGCTGGAGTCGGTCGAGGGGCCGGCGCGCGCCAGCTGGGCGCTGGGTGCGCTGAGCATCGTGTGGGCGGTGATCTCGCTGCGGGCCGGCGCGCTGGTGCCGACGGTGGTGTGGTGGGGGATCGTGGGTGCGCTTCATGCGGCAGTCGCCTTCGGCATCGGATCGCGGACGGACATCGAGGCGGCGGGGATGGACGACGACGTGTTCTTGCGGCTGGCGTGGCTTTCGGGCGCGCTGCTTATTGGGCTGGGCCTTCTTGCCATCAACAGGATCTTCAGCCAGACGAATGCGTTGCCGCGCAACCGGCACTGAGCCGGGGCGGCGGCGCCGATCTCAGGAGTAATGATATGACGAAGATGTGGAAGCTGGTGATTGCCGGCGTGGCAGCGGTCGCGTTGATCGGCGGCGGGGCGGCGGGCATCGCGGTGACGACGGGGGCCGTCGGTGACGACAACGAAGCGCCGATCACGGGGGCGGCGCTGGAGCGGGCGAGCGCGGCGGCGCTGGAGTACACGGGCGGCGGCCGCGTGACGGAGACCGAGGCGGGGGACGAAGAGAGCCTGTACGAAGTCGAGGTGACGCTGGACGACGGCTCGCAGGTGGACGTGCAGCTTGACGAGAACTTCGCTGTTGTGGGCGATAAGGTCGACCGTGAGGGCGGCGACCGTGAGGGCGAGGACGACGGCGATTCAAGGTAGACCGCAGTCGCGGCAACCGGCAGGCGCGGCGGCCGGGTAGAGCATCCGGCCCCCGCCTCGCGGGGCGTTCACACATCAAGAATCATCAGGAAGATTCGAGCGCGAGTTTGAGCGAAGTGCGTCGCGCTCTGTGATTAGCGCCCGATTTTTGGTCGCGCGCAGCTGACAAAGGAGGACCAAGACCATGTTGCGGCGTAGTTCGATGGTCACACTGCTTGCGGGGATCCTGATCTTCGCTGCCTGCGGCGGGGGTAACGGCGCGCCTTCAGGCGAGCACTCGCCGCAACCAGCCGCCAGCCCAACGGCCGCAGCCGTGCCTGCGCTGCCGCAGGGCAACGCGCCCGTGGAACTTGTTCCCGCCGACTTCGTTTCGGAGATCGACAACCCGTACTGGCCGATGAAGCCGGGCAGCAGGTGGGTCTACAACGAGACGAACGCAGACGGCGAGCAGATGCAGGTGGAAGTGACGGTCACCAGCGAGAAGAAGCAGGTCCTCGGTATCGACGCGACCGTCGTGCGCGACGTCGTGACGCTCGTAGAGGACGGCAGCGTCAAGGAAGACACGCTGGACTGGTACGCGCAGGATGTCCGCGGCAACATCTGGTACCTGGGCGAGGACACCAAGGAGTATGAGGACGGCGCCGTGGTGAGCACTGCGGGTTCGTGGGAAGCCGGTGTGGACGGCGCCCAGGCAGGCGTGGTGGTCCCGGCCAGTCCTGCGGTTGGCCTGACGTATCGGCAGGAGTACTACGCCGGGGAAGCCGAGGACCGTGCCAGGATCCTGAGCCTTGACGAGCGCGTCGAAGTTCCCTACGGCGGCTTCGACGGATGCCTCCAGACGGAAGACACAACGCCGCTCGATCCCGCCGTACGGGAGCACAAGTACTATTGCCGGGGCGTCGGCCCGGCACTCGCCATCGACGTCGCATCCGGCAAGGGCCGGGAAGAGCTCGTGGAGTTCGAGCAGGCTGCTCCCTAGCGGCGGATGTCCCGATGAGCTCGAGCCGTTGGCGCGATCCCCCGGATGCTACGGACAGGAACCGGCGGTGGCGATGAAGCCGGCGAGTGTGAGTTGGTCGCCGGAGTTTACGACGCCGTCCTTGTTCACGTCGAAGCTGACGAGCCGCAGGGATGGGGTCACTTCTCGGATGATCTCGAGCACCAGCAGGAGCTGATCGCCGGCGTTGACGATGCGGTCGTTGTTCAGCGATGCCGCCTCGCACCCGTCCTTGGCGAGGCCGGTGGTGGGGAAGCCGTCCTGATCGCCGTCGGTGTCCATGGCGTTGGGATTCGTGTTGTATCCGCAGATCTCGGCGCGGTCGCTGATGCGGTCGCCGTCGGCATCGGTCGTGGGGCCGCAGGCTGCGGGTGCGGGCTTGCTGGCAGCGCTCGCGGGGTTCGAACCGAGCGTGCATTCGGGGCCGTCGAGCACGCGATCGCCGTCGGTATCGCGGTTGGTGGGCGAAAGTGGACCGCTGCCGTTGCAGCCGGCGGGCTCGGCGGTGTCGAGCAGGCCGTCGTTATCGTCGTCCGTGTCGCAGGCGTCGCCGGGCCAGTCGCTGTTGGGCCAGGTGCGGTCGTCCTGCGTCGACGGCGGCGTCTGGTCGATGAAGTTGCGGTCCGCGTTCTCCTGGCCGGCGTTCGGGACGCTGACACAGTTGTCGGACGCGTCGGGGATGCCATCGCCGTCGGTGTCGCTGACGGAGCCGTCGACCTTCGACGCGAAGGCATCGCCCAGGCCGCCGTAGACGCTCTGGTAGGGGGCGGCCGGCGGGAAGTCCGTGGACTGCGTCGAGCCGCCGACGTAGGCGATGTTCGTGGCTCCGGTCACGATGCCCCAGCCGCGGTCGCTGCCGCTGCCGCCGAGGTAGCTGGAGTACTCGAGGCTGCTTCCGGTGGCGGCGAGCCTGGTGACGAAGGCATCGGCGGTGGCGCCTGTGTGTGTCGACTGGAATGCGCTCGCCAGCGGGTAGTTCGTGGAGAAGGTGGATCCGGTGATGTGCGCCCTGTTCGAGGTGTCGACGGGCCGAAAGAAGCCGGCATCGCCGCCTGTGCCGCCAATGTAGGTCGAGTAGGTGAGCGCGGAGCCCGCGGTGTTCAGCTTCGAGACGAAGACGTCGTCGCTGCCGCCGTTCGCAGCCTGGTAGGGCGACGCGGTGGGGAAGTTCGTCGAACCGGTCAGGCCGGTGACGTAGGCGTTGTTCGCAGCATCGAGGGCGATGCCGTACCCGCCGTCCGTGGCGCCGCCGCCAAGGTAGGTTGAGTAGGTGAGCGTCGTGCCGGTCGTGGAGAACTTGGTTACGAAGGCGTCCTGAAGACCGGCGAGGGCGGCCTGCACAGGGCTCGCCGTCGGGAAGGTGGTCGAGCCGGTGGATCCGGTGACGTAGGCGCTGCCGCCGCTGTCGACGGCGATGGAGCGGCCATCCTCGTCGGTCGCGCCGCCGAGGTAGGTGGCGTAGGTGAGGGACGATCCGGCAGCCGCGACCTTGGCCACGAACGCATCGGAGAGCCCGCTGAGCGCGGCCTGGTAGGGGGTGGCCGTCGTGAGGTCGGGGGAAAGCGTCTTGCCCACGATGAATGCGCTGCCGCCGTTCTGGGCGATGCCCTTCGCCTTGTCGTCGTCGCTTCCGCCGTAGTACGTCGAGTAGCTGAGTGCGCCCGCTGAGGTGAGCTTGAAGACGACGGCGTCTTCTCCGCCGGCGTTGGCCGCCTGGAGCGGGGTCAGCGTCGGGAAGTTCGTGGAGAACGTCGAGCCGGTGACATATGCATTCCCGGTGCCATCCACGGCGATCCCATTGCCCTCGTCGACGTTGCCGCCGCCGATGTACGTCGAATACACGAGCGCTGAGCCGGCGGCATTTAGCTTCGTGACGAAGACATCGCGGCTGCCAGCGTTTGCCGCCTGCGCGGGGCTTGCCGTCGGGAAGTTCGTCGATGCGGTGAAGCCAGCGAGGTAGAGGTTGCCGGAACCATCGACCGCCACAGCGTTCGCCTGATCGCTGCCGGTCCCGCCGAGGTAGGTGGAGTAGGACAACGTCGGATCGATGACGAGCGGGAGTCGCCGGTCGTAGTCGCCGGCGCGGATGCTGACCGTGTCGTTGTCGATGGCGAAGACGCCCTCGACGGCCACGCGCTGTCCGTCGACGACCTGGTACAGGATCGGCGCGGACTCGATGATGCGGCCCGCGGCGGTTTCGATGACGAGCTGACCGTCAAGGGCGACGCGGGGCGCATGCTCACCGTCGTACCGGAGGCGGATGTCGCCGGGGTCGCCGCCCGGGGCGACGGTGTATACGGACTCGATCTGGCCGGATCCCCCATCGAAGACTGCCTCGACTCCCGGCCAGGGCTGCGCGTAGCGGATGCTCGTGTGCATCGGCACGGCCTCATGCCACGTCGACGGGTCGTCGCCCAGGTAGAAGTTGGCGACGCCCGGCGCTGGCTCGAGACTCTCGAGGGATGACGCCGGATCGGCGCCTTCCAGAGTGACGCGCACGAGGCTTGACCCTGCGGGGGTGGTGAGCTCGATGTTGTAGCCGTCCGGCCGGTAGCGTATTCGCGCAGGCGCGTCATCGACCGTGAACTTCACGCCGGGCGCATCTTGGCCGGCGTTCTCGATGAACGAAAGCGGCAGGCGGCCGAAGACTGTATTGGTTGCGCCGCCGGTCACAATTGGTGGTGCGTCCGCGCCCCAGGCCAGAAACATCAGGACCGCAAACGCGGCCGCGAAAGGCCAGAACCATGGTTGTCGCTGCGTGGTCCCCACCGCGCACTCTGCGCGCCGATCCGTCATCAGTAATCCCGCCTCATTACGCTCCCCAACCGGCCCTTCCGCAGATGTGCGCGCGGCGCCTACTTGGCTGCTATCGCGCCACTCAAGATCGTCACGCCGTCCGTGTTCACCACTTCGACGAGATCGCCGGCCTGCGCCAGCGGCACAGTGTCACCATCGCGCGAATCCAGGTTCAGGTCACCAGCGCCGAAGGAGTCGACCACGATGGTGAGTCCCTCGGATCCGGCCACCGGGGTGCCGTCGCGAGTCAGGCGCACATCGAAGGATCCCGGCGGCGAAGCGACATCCTCGACCTCCACGCCGAAGCGCGTGCGGTCCGAGCGCTGCTCCGCCTTCGCCTTCCCGGATGCCAGGTCGTCGCCGGCGCTGACCGCGGCGAGCTGACCTTCGACCTTCACGGAGGAACCCCCGCCCGAGAGGCCGAGTGCGGCCTGGACGGGTCCGGCGACCCACGAGGGCTGCGCCACCATCACCACAGCGATCGCCGCTGCGGCCGCCAACGCGAAGGCCGGTATCCGCCACCGGGGGAAGGCGATGACGCGGCGAGGGCCCTCGGTCCGAGGGGCCCCGGTCCGAGAGGCCCCGGTCCGAGAGGCTCCGGTCCGAGAGGCTTCGGTCCGAGAGGCTTCGGCCTGATGCGCCCTGACGGCCGCGAGGGTCGCCGCGTGGGCGCGCCCGAGGCCCTCCGGGGTGGCGGCGCGTTCGGTCAGGCCGAGCCGCCGTAGCGCATCCACCACCTGCGCGTGTTCCGGGTTCATTGAGTCATCGATTCGCGTTGCCATAGTCCCGTCTCCAGGTTTGCGGGTCGATCTGTTCGAGCAGCCGGCGCATCGAAGCGAGCGCGCGGTGCTGTATCGCCTTCGTCGCCCCTTCCGTCTTGTCGATCATCGCGGCGGTTTCCGCGACCGAAAGGTCGGCGACGAATCGCAGGTCCAGTACCTGCCTCTGTTCGTCTGTCAGCGAAGCCAATGCCTGGCGCACCTGCGCCCGGTCCGCTTCGCGCTCCAGGCGCTGCAGTTCCTCGTGCTCCACGGCGGAGTCGACGAGCGCGCCTTCCCGTCCCGCCCACTTCCGGTGATGGTCGGCGCTGAGGTTGCGGGCGATCCGGAAGAGCCACGCCGCGAAGGGTAGGCCCCGCCATTGATACGACCCGATTCTCGCCACCGCCTCCGTGAATACTTGCGAAGCCAGGTCCTCAGCCACGTGGCTGTTGCCGGTGCGATTCTGCAGGAACATGCACAACCGCTCGTAGTGGAGGTCGACGATGAGGCGCCAGGCGTCCTCGTCCATGCGCCGGGCTCGTTCGATGAGGGCCTCATCGACCTGGCCAGCGATGTGGCCGGAGGCCGAGCTCTGCCGCTCGACCTCCGACCTGGCACCCAACGTCCGTTCCGCGATCACCAGCCTGTGCCTTTTCGCTTCTTACTGCTTCGGCGCCAGCACGCCGCTCAGGATGACCGTCGTGCCTGTGGGGTCGAGGACCTCGACCAGGTCGCCCGAAAGGACGGTCGGCACGGTATCGCCGTCCTGGGTGTTGAGCTCGGTCTCGCCGAAGCCCAGGGTGTCCACGTTCAGCGTGATTCCGGCCGAATCAGCCACCGGGGAGCCGTTCCGGGTGATGCGCACCTGGTACGCGCCCGGCTCGGTCTGCACGTCCTCGGCCTCGATGGAGAACCGCGTCCGGTCAGGCCGCTGCTCCGACTTGGCCTTGCCCGAGGCCAGCGCGTTGTTCGCCGTATCCACGACGTCCAGGCGGACCTCCGCCTTCGTGCTGCCGCCGCCGCCGCCCGCGAACACGCCCATCGCGTCCGCCCCGACCAGCGCCGCCGCCGAAATCGCGGCGATGCCAGCCACTACTGCCGCCAACTTCATCTTCATGCCTTCCTCCTTGATGCGATCTGCAGGGATAACGTCTGTCGATTACACCCCTACATCGCGCAGGCAGGCCCGCAGGTACGGGTTGTCAAGGCAGATTCACCTTATCCAGTCGCCCGCCCCAGGGGGCGGCGCTCACGCCACCACCAGTAGCCGCCAGCTCCGGCCGCAACGAGGGCGACCGCGCCGGCCGCGGCCGCCAGCCACAGCATGCCGCCACCGCCCCCAGAATCATCCGCCGGGCGAGACGGCTTCTCCTTCCCGGTACCCAGAGCCTGTCCCGAAGGCGGGGTCCGGGTTGAGGAGGGGCGGGCGGTTCCCTCGGGGGCGGCAGACAATCTGCCCTGTCGGTGTAGCTCCTCCAGCAAGACCGCGAGGTCATGCTTCGGACCTGCGTCCTTATCGCCCGGCAGGGCGCTAAAGAAGTCGATGGCTGATGTCTCACCGCGCTCCAGCTTCTGCCGCTCAATCTCGACAACCTCGCGCTCGGCGTCAGCGCCATCAGGACGGGGGTTAAGCGTACCCTCCGGGCTGCGCGGCTGCGTCGTGCCGCCGGCGGCGCTACGTTCGGGTGCGTTCGTGGCTTCCGCGGCCGCGGCCGCGGTCGCGCCGGGCGCGGGCGTTTCGATCCCGGGGTCAGGTGTTGGCGTCTCCAGTCCGCCCGGGGTGGCCGACGCCTCGGGCGTCGGCGATTCGCCAACGGTGGTGGGTGACGCGGCGACGGCGACGCCGCACTCCCCCGGGTGTGGCTGCCACTCGATGGCCGTGTTGCTCGAGATGATCGACTGCTCATTCGAATACTGCGCGAAGCAGCCGGGCGGGTCCAGCGAGTCTCGCTGGAGCCCCACGGTCATGTCCTTGCCCTGGTTGCAGTAGGCGTCGCTGAGGTCGGCGTCCTTGTACTGGAAGACGATGCGACCGTCGTCGATGAGGATGACCTCCCAGGAGGCCGTGCCGCCGCGGTCACAGTCCCAGTTCTCGACGCCCTGCCACTGGATCGCGAAGGCCGCATGCCCGCCGGCGCCCCAACCGGCCACGGGCCCCGCATAGACGTCGCCGCTGCCAGCGGGATCCCAATCGCTCCAGAAGGGCAGGATGGCGGGCGCGTTCAGCGTTTCGGTCGGGAGGCCAATGGGCCCCCACTGGGTGGTGGCCTGGCCGAACATAACGCTCCCATTGGCTCCGATGTGAACGGTCGAGTACGGCTGCCCGTAGAAGGTGAAGCTGAAGCCGATGGAGACGTCCCGCTGGACGCAGTCGTCACAATCGGAGACGGGCGTCAGCGCGGTGGAGCTTCCTTTAAGTTCGACCCAGTTGAAGGCGGCACCGGAGGTCCAAGTATAGCCCGAAGCCGGGTTGCCGTCGGCGAAGCCCGTCTTGAGGGGAACGAAGGTGGCCGAGGATGCAGCCACCAGAAGGACGAGCCATCGGAACGATCGCACAGGCACCCCAGCCACGCGCCTGCCTGGCGCGGCGGCTCCCTTCTTACTATCGCTGATGGACTGCGAAAGCTACGGCCACCCGGTACCGATCTTGACGTCTCCCAAGACCCCGGCTGTCCAGGCGACACGACGAGGCGAACTGGAGCGCGCGGCCCACCGAACGCGGGTGGCCGCGTCCGGGAAGGTCCGGCACGAGCAGATGGCCAAGTGCTGACATAACACGCTAGTCAGACGATCGGCCTACAAGAAAGGGCCGAAAGGCCCAGGTGGCGGTGAACTCGCACCGCGGCCTGGTTCGCCAGACGGCCCTAGTGACGCTGCGATCCGCGCACCGAAAATCTCCCTGTCAAGCACAACGGGCTTGGCGACTGTCCCGAGCGCAGGAGGTGCCCGTGGGCCCGAGAAACCCGCTCCGCATGATCGCCGGGTGGACGCGCCGAGGTGTGTCCTTCAGGCCAATTCCAAGTACCAGACGGCACTGCCGCCGACCGGCCACGTGGAGCGATCATTGTGATGTGGAACACAAACGCCGAGGCCGTCCATGGACTGGAGGTGACCCGTGACCGTGGAGAAACCGCCCGAGGCGGTGCACCTGGGGCGCATGCTCAGCCGGCGAAGCCTGCTGGCGGCGCTCGGGGTTGGAGGGCCCGCCGCGCTCGTCGCTGCCGCGATCGCGGAAGCAGGGTCGGCAGAGGCGTCCGATACAGCCGTCAGACCTTCCCCCCGGTTCCCTTCTCTCGTTTCGCCGCTGGCGCAAGAGAACCTGCTGCTGCGCATGCAGGACGACCTCAAGCGCGCGATGGCGAAGCCAATCGAGCAACGCCGATGGATCATGGTGATCGACCAGGAGAAATGCGTCGGCTGCTCCGCGTGCACGATCGCCTGTATCGCAGAAAACCACCTTCCGCCCGGCGTTGTGTACCGGCCCGTGATCGACGAGGAGATTGGCGAGTATCCGAACGTACGGCGGCGCTTTCTGCCGCGGCCGTGCATGCAGTGTGCCGACCCGCCCTGCGTTCCGGTCTGCCCTGTGGACGCGACGTACAAGCGGCCTGACGGTGTTGTGGAGATCGACTACAAGCGGTGCATCGGCTGCCGCTACTGCGTGCCAGCGTGCCCGTATGGCGCGCGAACCTTCGACTTCGGGGCGAACTACAGCGATGACACGCCGGCCAAGGCGTCGTACGAGCTGATCCCCTCTCCGGAATACGGAAAGAGCTGGGAGCGCGAGGGCGAGCGATCGCCCATTGGCAACGTTCGCAAGTGCCAGTTCTGCGTGCACCGCACGGAGGCCGGCATGTTGCCCGCCTGCGTGACGACCTGCATCGGTCACGCGACGTATTTCGGGGACAAGAACGACGAGAACAGCCTGGTGTCCGAACTCATCTCCAGCCCGCGGGTCATGCGGCTGTTGGAAGAGCTGGGCACGGAGCCGGGCGTGTACTACTTGATGTGAGGGGGATGCCATGCAAGCGACGCTAACGCAACCGAAGCAGCCGCTCTCGTCGCTGGCGCTGCCGGTCGCAGGGATCGTGTGGGCCATCGCGTTCGGGGCGGGGGTCGTGGGCGTGTTCCTTCGCCTGACGACGGGGCACGAGTTGGCGAACTACGGCAGCTACGTTCCTTGGGGACTGTGGGTGGCCGCATATGTGTACTTCAGCGGCCTTTCGGCCGGCGCCTTTCTGATTTCGACGCTGGTCTATGTGGGCAGGGTGAGGCGGCTGGAACCCGTCGCCAAGCTGGGGCTGCTTACGGCACTGATCACGCTGCTGATGGGCTTGATGATGATCTGGTTCGACCTGGGCCACGGCGAACGGGCATGGGAAGTGTTCGTGTACGGGAACCGTGCGTCCATGATGGCGTGGATGATCTGGCTGTACACGGCGTACATGCTGGTGCTGATTGCGGCGAACTGGTTCGCATTCCGGGCCGACCTCGCCGAAATCGCAAGGGGCAGGTCACTACGCGCCCGCGCCGCCACGCTGCTGACGCTTGGCCGCACGGGCACGGGCGACCTGGCGCGTGAGCGGGACGCGCGCACGCTGCGTGTGCTGGCGATCATAGGCATCCCTGTTGTCATCGCGTTCAACGGCGGGAGTGGCGCGCTCTTCGGCGTACTCGCGGCGCGGCCATTCTGGAACGCGTCGATCTTCCCCATCGCATCGATCGTGGGGGCGCTGGCATC
This sequence comes from Chloroflexota bacterium, assembly GCA_016213125.1. GTDB lineage: Bacteria > Chloroflexota > Dehalococcoidia > DSTF01 > JACRBR01 > JACRBR01. The sequence continues at coordinate 11,995 of JACRBR010000173.1, forward strand.
AGGCACCGCGCTCCTCGCGTTCATCTCCGCGTTTACGTCACCCCAGCGCAACGCAGCATCACACGGCGACCTCATGTGGTTCATGGGCAGACTCGTACTCGGGTTGACCGCCGTGTACCTCCTCCTGGAGTTTGCGGAGTTCAGCATCGGCATCTACGGAGACGTCCCCACGGAGACCGAGCCATACATGGAGATCCTGACCGGCCCGTACTGGTGGGTGTTCTGGTTCGTACACGTGGGCGTGGGCGCCGCGCTTCCTCTCTGCCTCTTACTTACGCGTCCGCGCTCCGTGCCACTGATCGGGGCGGCGGGAGGGCTGGTCGCCGCCACGTTCATCGCCGTCCGGCTGAACATCGTCATCCCGGGACTCGTGGTGCCGCAGCTTGAGGGGATCGACGAGGCGTTCGTGGATGGACGCCTGACGTTCGAATACTTCCCCAGCACGATGGAGTGGCTGGTGCTGCTGTTCGTGGTCTCGGCAGGGGTCGCGATGTTCTATGCGGGCTCCAAGCTGTTGCCGCTCACTGGCACGGA
>JACRBR010000174.1 GCA_016213125.1 Chloroflexota bacterium
GATGCCGTTGCGGCAGCAAAGGTCCCTGGCGATCTCATTCTCGAGGCCACGTCCGGCTCCGTGCGCGAGCTTGCCGCGTCGCTCAAGGCGCGGGTGCTGGCAGTCGCGGGCCTGCGGTCGAGCGATGTGGACGTGCCGAAGGACGCACTCCTGGGCACGGTGTTAACGCGCGTCGCCGCCGCCCACGGCGAGGCCGTCGCGAAGCGTGCGGGCGTGCTGCTTGTGCTGCCGGAGGACCGCGTGCTCGCCGCGCCATCCGTCGCAGATATTGGCGATGCGCTTCGTGCGAAGAGCCTGGTGCGTGGCGAAGGCCACGGCGCGATCGATCGGGTGATGATCGGCACGGTCGCCTCCGACGCCGCCGCACCATACTTCGGTAACAGGCAGCGCACCTGCGTCGTGACGCGGTTCGACAAGACAGATATACAGCTCGCCGCCCTGAACACCGACCTGGAGTGCCTGGTGCTGACGGGCGGCGGAGAGCCCAGTCCTTACCTGCTCGACCGCGTTGCGGGACATCGCCCCGACGTGTCCGTGCTGCTGGCGCCGGATGACACCGTCGCTTCGATGCGGGCCATCGAGCCGCTGTTCGCGAACAGCCGCTTCGAGGGGCAGGGCAAGCTGCTCCGCGCGGTGGAGATGCTGGACGAGGCAGGCTTCACGCTCGGGTTCTAGTGAACTCGAGGGGGGTGCTACCAGCCGTGCCGGCCCTCGATGCGCCTGCTGACATCATCGCAGTCGGCGCCATCTGCTCTAATCACAAGCGGCTCATGGTCCTTCACGTCGGACCAGGAGCACTCTTTTTCAACCGGACCGAACACCATGACCGAATCCGGTGTGCCCCATCGGCCGAAGAGGCGTCCAAGCCGTAGCGTCCGCGCGCTGTGTGGCGGCACCTCGATCCGCAGACGGGTGTCCACGCCAATGAGGACGGCCTGATCGGTATCGTTGCGCACATCGAGCGTTGACGTCCACAGGCGCTCACACGAGAAGGCCGATGTGAGGGCGAACACTGTGGCGATGGCCAGCAGGCTCAGGCCGAGCGCGAATCGGGGCACGCCAACTCCTCCCGCGATGGATGCGGCCTTCGGCGGCTGCCCTACGCTGTCAGCTCCTCGCCGCCGTCGACGCCGATGACGTTGCCCGTCATCCAGTAGAGGTTCTCGTGGGATAACACAGCGATCGCCTTCGCCACGTCCTCGGGGGTGGTCGAACGTCCGCTTGGATTGCGTTCCATCGCTCGCTGATGCAGTTCGGGCCCGCCCGGGATGCGGCGCAGGGCCGGCGTGTCCGTCACCCCGGCGCGGATCGCGTTCGCCGTCACTCCCATCGGCGCCATCTCGAACGCGAGCTGGCGGATGTGGGACTCCAGTGACGCCTTCGCGGCGGAAACCGCGCCGTACGCCTTGATCACGCGCGTCGATCCGCTGCTCGTCATGGCAAAGATCCTGCTGTGCTTTCCCAGCAACCGTCGGTCAGCCATGTCCTGCGCCCAGTACACGAGGCTGTGCGCCATCACGTCCAGCGTCATGTCCATCTGCTTTTGGCTGATCCGCTCCTTCGCGCCCTGCGCGATGAACGGAAGCAACGTCCCAAACGCCAGCGAGTGCATCAGCACATGACAGTAGCCGTCGGGACCCAGCCTGTCGCGCACGGAGTCGAGCGCGGTCCGGCGTTTGTCATCGTCGGCCGCGTTGATGTTGAAGAACACCGCCTCTTCGCCAGCGGCCTTCACGGCGTCCTGCACCGCGACGGCGTTCGGCAGGGTCGAGCGCAGGTCAAAGTGCACGCCGAATATGCCGTACCCGTTCCGGGCCAGCTCGATCGACGTCGCCGCCCCGAAGCCGCTCGACGCCCCGAGAATCAGTGCCCACTTCGATGACATACGCATCCCTGCCTTCGCTTGAACGTTAGGGGTCGGTCGGAAGTCTACGAGAGGAGCCCGTCGGTAGCCATCAGCCGTTGCCGGAAGGCTACGACAGCTTCGTCGTCGCCGAGCAGCTTGGCCACAACAGCGTGGAAGAGGCTCGGCGTCGGC
>JACRBR010000175.1 GCA_016213125.1 Chloroflexota bacterium
GCGGCGAGCTGGACGGCGCGCGAATCCTCGGTCCCCGGACGATCGAGCTGATGACGAAAAACCACCTGGCGGGCGGACGCGACCTGACGTCGATGGCGATGGGCGCGTTCTCCGAGACGGCGTACGAGGGCGTGGGGTTCGGGCTGGGGTTTGCGATGACGCTGAGCGCGGTGGACGCGGGATCGCCGAGCGAGGGCGACTACTACTGGGGCGGGGCGGCGTCGACGATCTTCTGGGTGGACCCAAAGGAAGATCTCGTGGCGATCTTCATGACGCAGCTGATGCCGTCGGCCACGTTCAACTTCCGCGGGCAGCTGCGCAGCATCATCTACTCGGCGATCGAAGACTGACGCGGACTCCCAGACCCGCCCAGCAGGGTGTTGAAGAAGAGCGTGGCGCCGTCCGCGTGGAAGGGGCGGTGTTCTTCCGAACCTGGCTGCGCGGGCTGAAAGCCCGCGCTACGGTATCGAGAGGGCTTCTTCAATATCCTGCTAGACCGGCGGAGGACGACGGCGCAGCAGGCTGCGCCCCTACCGTGCGGCAACGCGGATGTCGCGGACGCGGGGAATGATCTCCTCACCGACTGTGTACGCCTCTTCGAGGTGCGGGTAGCCGGAGAGAATGAAGGTGTCGAGTCCCAGCGCGGCGTACTCGCGGATGCGCTCGGCGACCTGGTCGTAGCTGCCGACGAGCGCCGTACCCGCACCGCCGCGGACAAGGCCGATGCCGGACCACAGGTTGGGCGCGACGGCGAGCGCCTTCATATCGAGCTTGCCGTTGTGCAGGGCGACCATCCGCTGCTGCCCGACAGACTCCTGGCGCGAGAAACGCCGCTGCGCGATCTCGATGTGCTCCTGCGACATGGTGCTCAGCAGGCGCTCGGCCTCGGCCCAGGCGTCTTCCTCGCGGACGCGGGCGATGACGTGGAGGCGGATACCGAAGCGCAGCACGCGCCCCTGCCCCGCGGCGAGCGCACGCATCTTCGTCACGCGCTCGGCCACCCAGGCGGGCGGCTCGCCCCACAGCAGGTAGTGGTCGACGTGCTTTGCCGCCACCTGCTCAGCCGGCGCGGACGCGCCACCGAAGTAGATGGCCGGGCGGACCATGCCGGGATCCTCGGCGGGCGATAGCGCGTCGCGGGTGGGCTTCCGAAGTCCCGCGCCCTCCACATGGTAGTGCTTGCCCTCGAAGGCGAAGGGCTTCGGATCCCAGCAGCGGCGAAAGACCTCCAGGAATTCGTCCGTGCGCTCGTATCGCGCGTCGTGATCGAGGAAGTCGCCGTAGCTGCGCTGCTCGGCCGGATCGCCGCCCGTGACGATGTTGATGAGCGTGCGTCCGCGGGTGATGCGCTGCAGCGTGGCCGTCATCTGGGCGGCCAGCGTCGGCAGGATGAATCCGGGGCGGAAGGCCACAAGGAAGCGCAGGCGCTCGGTGTCTGCGGCAAGGGCGGCGCAGACCAGCCATGCATCCTCGCACTGGATGCCCGTCGGCGTGAGGACTCCGGCGAAGCCGAGCCGGTCGGCAGCGCTGGCGATCTGGCGCAGGTAGCCGATATCGGGGCTACGCGATCGGGAGTCCTCCGGCTTTCGGGCGGGATCGGGGAAGAAGTCGAGGACCGAGCGCCCGTCACCGGTCGTGGGAAGGAACCAGTGCACATCGATGGGTCGGCTATCTTCGGACAAGGTCTCTTCTCCCGGCCGGATTCAGGGTGCGGTCTCGATCTTAGCGGCTGCTGCGCTTGAGCGAGAGCCCTCCGCCACCTCGCGGCAATGGCTGGATCGCGGCTCGCCGGCTCATGCGAGAATTGCCACGAATCGCGACAGTACGTGTCGCATATGAGGGGTACAGTGGCCACGGAGGGAGACGGTTGCCAGACGCCGAAGGCATGTTGGAATTCATCGCGGCCTCGCGCGCGCAGGATCCCCTGGCGCCCGTGACCGTGATCGCGCCGTCGCACGCGGCGGCGCTGCAGCTCCGGCGACGGCTGGCGGAGCGCGGGCCATTCGCCGCCGTGCGGTTCGAGCCACTCGCGCGCATCGCAGAGCTGATAGCCGCTGGAGCACTCGCCGCACAGGGACGGACGCCCCTCGCCCGGCCTATCGGCGACTACGTTGCGGAGGAGGTGGCGCGGGAGTCGCGCGGGACGCTGGCTGGCGTCAGCGATCTTCCGGGATACGCCCGAGTCCTGCGCCGGCTGTTCCAGCGGCTGCGGCGAGGTGGCATCCGGACACCAAGCGACATACAGGAAGCCCGGATGGGGCACCTGCCAGAGGTGGTGCGGCTGTTCGGGCGGTTCCGCGAGCGGACCGCCGCGTTCTACGACGCCGAGGACCTGCTCGATGCCGCGGCCGAGACCGTGCGCAGCGGACGAGCCGGCATCATGGACGAGCTGGGCTCCGTGTATGTGTTCCCGTCGACCGTACGGTCGGCCGGCGGTGCGTCGTTCATCGAGGTGCTGCGCGAAGTGGCCCTGTGCACCGTGGTCGACGAAACGGCATCTGCCCCGAAGCAGCGCTTCGTGCTGGCGCCTGACGCGGCCAGCGAGGTGCGCGAGGCGGTCCGGGAGATCGTGTCCGCGCTGCAGGAAGGTGCGGAGCTGCACGAGGTCGCGGTGTTGCACGGCGCGGATCCGGCCTATCCGCGCATGCTGCGGGAGGCGTTCGACCTGGCGAGCGTGCCGCCGGTCGGATTGCCGGGCACGCCGCTCATCGAGACTGTGGCGGGCCAAGCGGTGCTGGGGCTGGTGGAACTGCCCGAGCGCGAGTACTCGCGCGCGGCGACGATGGACGCGCTGGGCATCGCGCCGCTGCGCCGGATGCTGCCGGGGCCGGACGGCACGGCGGTGGCAGCGCGGAACACCGCGTGGGACCGGCTGTCGCGCGAGGCGGGCATCACGCGCGGCATCGCTCGATGGAACTCCGGGTTGAGCGTGTTCATCGCGGAGCGCAACGCCAAACTCGATGCCGGCGACGACAGCGAATACGAAGGCAGGCGGCGGGCGATCGAGTTCGAGGTGGAGCAGGCGGGCGGGCTGCGGGCGGTGATCGATGAGCTGGCACGGCGTCTTGAGCCGCTGCGCGCAGCGCAGCCGGCCGACGAGTTCATCGCGACGCTGAAGAAGTTTGTGCAGGACTACTTCCAACGCGAAGCGGAAGGCCTGGATGCGGTGCTCGACGAGATCGATCAGCTCGGGACCGTGGCCGCGGTCGGTGGGACGTTCACGCTGGGGCAGTTCGCGCGGGCGCTGCGCGCAAACCTGGAGGCCGCGCACACGCGGGCGAGGAAGCTGGGTGACGGAGTCCTGGTCGCAGACTATCGCGCGGCAGACGGCATGCGGTTCAAGCATGTCGTGCTCTGCGGAGCCCGAGAGGGTGCGCTACCGGCCGGGCCCGGCGAGGACGCGCTGCTAGAGGACCGGGTGTGGTCGCGGCTGCGGGAGACGCATCCCTACATCGAGGACGCCGCGCTGCGGATCGAGCGCGCGAGGCTGGCGGCGGATCGCGCGATCGCGGCGGGCGCCGAGACCCTCACGTGGTGCGCGCCACTGTACGAGGCGTCGGGCACGCGCGAGTACTACCCCTCGCCGCTGATGGTTGGCGCGGCACAGGCCTCCGATCCGGCGATACGCAGCGGGAGCGACCTGCGGCGTCACGGGCCGGCTACCTGGCTGCGGCGTGGTGCATCGCCGCTCGCGCTGCGGCTCATGGGACCGCCGGTCGACGCGGCGGAGGTGCGCCTGCGTGAAGCAGTGCTGGCACGCCAGCAGCACACACGAATCGATGCGGCTCATCCGCGATGGCCCGCGGTCGCGATGTGGCGGGCCCGAGGTGGGCTTGAGTTCTCGGCGTGGGACGGGAACGTTGCCGAACTCGCCCGCGAGCAGCCACTACACGTGACGGGCCGCGTCTCGCCGACGTCGCTGGAGGCGTATGGATCCTGCGGCTTCAAGTACTTCTGCCGCTCGGTGTTGCGGCTTCGCGCCGTCGAGGAGCCGGAGGAGCGGGAGATGATGGACGCCGCGACGCGGGGCACGCTCGTGCACGGGACACTGGAGGCGTTCTTCCGTGAGCAGCAGGCACGCGGCCGACCGCAACTGGGTGAGGAGTGGAAGGACACCGACCGCGCGCGGCTGTTCGAGATCCTCGACGCGCAGCTCGAAGCGGCGGAGGCGCGTGGCCAGCGCGGGATGGACGTGTTTGCCGACCACGAGCGCCGGACCCTGCGCGCCGACCTCGCGGAGTTCCTGGAGGCGGATAACGAGTACCGGCTCGAAACGGGGGCGATCCCGTCGGAGTTCGAGGTGGCGATCCCGGAGACGGAGATCGCGGGCGTGCGCCTGCGCGGATACGCGGACCGCATCGATCGCTCAGCGGACGGACGTCAGGCGTGGGTGATGGACTACAAGACCGGGAGCGCGGAGGAGTTCAAGGGCATCGATGCTGATCCGCTGCTGGGAGGGACCAAGCTGCAGCTTCCGGCGTACCTGCTGGCCGTGCCGGACGCCGAGGACGCGACGGCGTTCTACTGGTTCATCTCGCGGCGCGGCGGGTTCGAGAGAGTCGCGTACGCACGCACAGCCGAGGCCGAACAGCGGTTTCGCGAGACCGTGACCGCGATCGTCGACGGGATCGCCGCGGGCGCGTTCCCCGCGTCGCCCGGCGAGTACGACGAGTTCTACAACGGCTTCAAGAACTGCAAATACTGCGACTTCGACCGCATGTGCCCGCGCCGTCGCGACGACGCCTTCGGCGAGAAGGCCGGGGACGCCTCGATGCATCCGTGGCTGCTCGTCGAGCGCACGGCGAAGGGGGAAGGGTGAGCGAGGATCGCGACCGGTTCCGCAGGGAGTACGGTGACGTCCGGCGCGCGATCCGCGAGGACCTGGGATCGACCCTGTTCGTGGAGGCTGGCGCCGGGACGGGCAAGACCAGCGCGCTGGTCGACCGGGTGATCGCGCTGGTGCTGGCGGGCACTCCGGTCGAGCGCATCGTTGCCATCACGTTCACAGAGAAGGCGGCCGCCGAGCTCAAGGACCGCATACGCGTGGCGCTCGAGGGCAGCCTGGCGGATGCGAGCACGCGCGACGCGGCCGAGGCGGCGTTACACGCGCTGGATCGCGCGCAGATCTCGACCATCCACGCCTTCGGGCTCTCGCTTATGAAGTCGTTTGCAGCAGAGACTGCGACGGACCCGTCATTCACGGTACAGGACACCATGCTGGCGGAACGCCGCTTTGAGGAGCAGTGGCGGTTGTACCTGTCGACGCTGCACGAGGACGAGGCGGCCCGCGCCGCCATCGATCGGGTGCTGGGACTGGGGCTGACAACCCGGAACCTGCAGACGTTGGCGGAAGAACTGGCACGACTGCCCGGGCTGGCGGCCGACCTGCGGCAGCGCCCGCCCGCAGAGGCCGAGGTCGCGTGGCCCGATCTGATGCAAATCGCCGAGAGCCTCGCGGCGTTACCACTGGACAACGCGCCACCCGGCGACAAGCTGCGAGCGCGGGCCGAGACGCTGCTGCACCTCGTGACGCGCCTGGCCGTGGCGGACGAAGGCGATCGAGAGGCGCTGCTCGCAAGCGGCGCCGGCGAACTCGAGAAAGGCGTGGGGACCACCGGGAGCAAACAGGTCTGGGGCCCACGCATCGATGCGCTCCGGGACGCTGTTGACGAGGCCAGGACCGCCCTGAACCGCACTCTCACAGGCTGCCGGGCACAGGCGCTGGCCGACGTGCTGCGCTACGTGGTGCGATTTGTGGATGACGACGTACGCAACCGGCGGCGCGAGGGCACGCTGGTCTTCGATGATCTGATCCTCGGCCCGCGCGATGTCCTGCGTACGGAGGACGTGCGGCGGTCGCTGCGCGAGCGGTTCGATGTGCTGCTCATCGACGAGTTCCAGGACACGGACCCGCTCCAGGTCGAGATCGCGACAGCGTTCGGCAAGAACCCGGAGACCGGTCGCATTGACGCAGGCCGACTCTTCCTGGTTGGCGATCCCAAGCAGTCGATCTACCGGTTCCGGCGCGCCGATATGGTCGTGTACGCGCGGACAAAGGCGCTCGTCGAGGCGGCCGGCGAGAGGACGCTGTCGCTGGCCCTGAACCAGCGCTCACGGCCGGAGGTCGTCGACTGGGTGAACGGCGTGTTCGAGCCGGTTATGGGCGATGGATCGGCGCCGGAGGTCCAGCCGGCGTACGCCGCCATCCACGCAGAGCGCGCGACACCGCTGCACGGTCCCGGCGTCGCGACGATGGGCGGCCCGGTCGATGAGCCGGCCCGGGTTATGCGGCAACGCGAGGCCTCGGCGATCGCCGCGCAGTGCGCGGAGGCGCGCGGTTCGTGGGCGGTGGAGGACCGGGCTACACGGGAGGTGCGACCGGCTGCATATCGCGACATCGCCATCCTGCTCCCGACGCGGGTGGGCCTGGCGCCGCTGGAGCGCGCGTTGCAGCGGGCCGGCATCCCCTATCGGATCGAGGGCGGCAGCCTGATCTACCAGACGCAGGAGGTGCGCGACCTCATCAACTGCCTCGCCGCGATCGACGACCCCGCCGACGACGTCGCGATCGTGGCGGCGCTGCGCAGCGGGGCATTCGCGTGCTCGGACGTGGAGCTCGCGCGATACCGGCTGGCGGGCGGGCGATTCAACTACCTCGGGCGGGACGCCTCTGAAGGTGACGGCGCGATCGCCGAGGCGCTGCGCACGCTGCGCCGGTACCACGAGAGCCGCCACGCGGCGTCGTTCGCGGCGCTGGTCGAGCGATTTGTGGCGGAGCGGGGACAGGACGAGGTGGGGCTGCTGGTGCAGTCGAACCGCGACAGCTTCCGGCGGATGCGGTTCGTCGTGGAGCAGGCGCGCAAGTTCGAGGCGGCCGGGCCGGAGAGCCTGCGGTCGTTCGTCACCTGGATGGAGCGGCGAGCGGGGAGCGCGGCGCTGGACCACGAGGGCACCGGCCTGGACGACGACGAGGACGCCGTGCGGATCCTCACGGTACACGGCGCGAAAGGCCTTGAGTTCCCGATCGTGTTCGTGGCCGGGCTGAGCTGGGCGCCCTCGAACCTGCTGCCGGTGTTCACCACGGACCGCACGGACGGCAGTGTGGCGGTGCGGATCGGCGCGAAGACCCGGCACAACCTCTGCGAGGCCGGCGACGTCGCCCGCCTCCATGCGATCGAGAAGGCGCACGTGGAGGCCGAGTTCGCGCGGGTGCTGTACGTCGCAGCGACGCGGGCGCGCGACCATCTGGTGGTGTCGCTGTACCACTCCAGCAAGCGCGGCGGGAAGTCTGCGGCGAAGCTGTTGATCGACAACGGCGCCCGCGACCTGGCGGCGGAGCTCGCCGAGCTGCCCGCGGTGGAGGACGCACCGGCGACGCCGTTCGCGGACCTGCGAGTCGACGCGGCCGGACCCGCGGCGACATTTGATGCGGACCGCGCCGCGCTTGTCGATCAACGGAAGACGCAGCGATACGCGAGCGCGACATCGCTGGGGAAGGGCGCGCTGGACAAGGACGAGCCGACGGACGAGACGGAGCCGTGGTAGCGCGGGCGCGGCGGAACGAACCTGGGGCGCGCCGTTCACGCCGCGATCCAGAGCCTCGCGCTGGACGCCGCCGGGGCGGATATCGATGCCTTCGCGCGCGCGCAGGCGGTCGCGGAGGCGATCCCGCACCGGGCGGAAGAGGTTGCGCGCCTCGTGCGGCGGGCGCTGGGGTCGGACGCGGCGCAGCGTGCACGTACTGCGAAGCGAGCACTGCGGGAGGTGCCGTTCGCCGCGCCGCGAAACAGCGTGATCGTCGAGGGCTTCGCCGACATGGTGATCGAAACGGACGACGGCATCGAGATCGTCGACTGGAAGACGGACCAGATCACGCCGAGCGAGGTGCAGGATCGCCTCCAGCAGTACGAACTGCAGGCGGGGCTGTACGTACTCGGTATCGAGGCGGCGACCGGGCGCAGGGTGACGCGCGTGACGTACGTGTTCGTGAGCGCGGGGGTGGAGGCATCGCCGGGGGAGCCGGATGCGCTCGCGCGCGCGGCGGAGGAACGCCTCACGCAGGCGTGACGGACGACGTACCGGAGGCGGGTGTGACTGGCTGGAGCTGTGGACGGGGCTCCCCTCCGGTTAGACCGCATCGGCCCCTTGAGGAACGCGCCACAGAGAATCCAGCGCACATCCGCGTGCGGCGGCGCCGTTGGGGCGGGAGCGCGAACGGTCATGAGCGGGGCTCCATCGAGATCAGGCACGCTCGGCGTGCACCGCCTCGCGCGAACTACCGGCGGGGCTTTCCGGCGCAGCCGCGGCACCGAAACCAAGGCGCTCGGCCACTTCGACGGCGAGCAGGCCGGTCGCGTTCACGACGATGAGCAGCAAGCCGAGCGCGAACCCGGTGGATGCGCCCTGCGCCGCCGTGCCGCCGGCGTGCTTGATGAGGGCTGAGAAGCTCGACTCCCGCACGCCCAGGCCGCCAAGCGTGATCGGCAGTAGCACGGCGACCGCAACGACCCACGTGGTGAAGGCCCAGTACCACCACGACACGTGCGCCCCGAACGCCCGGCCAGTGAGCGCTATCGAGGAGATGAACAGCGCCTGGATCACGAGCGAGAAGACGGCCATCTGGTACACGGCCATCAGTTCGCGGCGATGGGCGAGGAGGTTGCGCAGGAAGTGATCCTCGCGCACGGCGGGAAACGGCAAGCGGGGAAGCACGAACGCGAGCACGAGCGCGGCGGATGCCCCGGCGGCGAGCGTGAGGAAACCGATCGCGGCGTTGCCGTAGTAGAAGGCCGCACCGAGCGCACCGAAGCAGGTCATCGCAGCGTAGCCGGTGGCGCGCTCGTAGAGGACGCTCATCGTGACATCGGCAGCGCGGGCGCCCGCTTCACGCTGGACGCGGTACACGCGGTACACGTCGCCGCCGACCGCGGTGGGCAGCACCGTGCTCAGGAGATTACCGACGCAGTAGGCACGTACGACCTGTAGCAGTGGCGGATCCACGTCGCGCGCGCGGAGCAGCAGCATCCACTTCACGACCACCAGCGCCTGCACGACGACCATCAGGCCGAGCACGGCCAGCAAGAGGAGAAGATCGGCATCGCGGAACGTGGACGAGAGCTCGCCGGGGGAGAGCTTGAAGATCAGGCCGGCAAGGATTGCCAGGCTGGCGATGATGCGGACGGCCGCGAACAACCGGCTCGAGAAGAAGCCGCGTTCGCCGGTCCTACGCTCTGCCGCGTCTGCGTCGATGTCCAAGAATGCTCTGCAGTATGCCTAACGCCGCAAGGATGGTGATGAGCGAACTACCGCCCTGGCTGACCAACGGCAGCGGCACGCCCGTCACCGGCATCAGTCTAATGTTCCCGCCGATGGTCACAAACACCTGAAAGACGATGAATGCGGCGACACCCACCGCGATCAGGCGCCCGAAGGCGTCGTCGGCCCGGCCGGCGACGCGCACACAGCGGAACAGCAGGATGATAAACAGCGCGAACAAGACCATCGCGCCCACGAACCCCAGCTCCTCCGCGCCGACGCTGAACACGTAGTCCGTGGTCTGTGTGCGCAGGTAATCGAGCTGGGTCTGCGTCCCGTGTGTGAATCCCTTCCCCCAAAACCCTCCCGAGCCGATGCTGGTCTCGGCCTGGATGATGTTGAATCCCGCGCCGGTCGGGTCGCTTTCCGGGTCGATCCACACTTTGAAGCGCTCGAGCTGGTAGCCGTGCGCGAGCTGCCAGATCGCCAGCGGCGCCAGCGTCGCGGCAGCCACGAGCACGGCGCCGACATGCAGCGAACGGGCGCCGGCGATTACCACGATGGCGAACCACAGGACGGCGAACACCAGCGACGAACCGAGGTCAGGCTCGACGAGGACGAGGACGGCGGGGACCGCCGCAATGGCCAACGAGGTCGCGAACACGCGGGCGGACTTGATGTTGTCCTCGTTGTCGGCGAGGAACTTCGCCAGCAGAATGACGGTTGTTACCTTGGCGATCTCCGCCGGCTGGATTTGCGTGCCCGCGACGGTGATCCACCGGCTCGAGCCGTACTCGCTCTCACCGGCGACGAGCACGTAGATGAGCATGGCCAGCGACAGCACGTACATCGAGAGGCTGAGTGGTGCGAGGACGCGATAGTCGAACCGTGACGCAACCAGCATGATCAGGACGCCGATAACGCCGAAGGCGATCTGGCGGGACACCGGGTGTGAGAGGGCCTGCGATGGCGAGCCGTAGTTCGCCAGGCTACCGCTGTAGATGAGGGCCGCACCGTACGCCACAAGACCGAGCGCGGTCAGCAGGATTAGCGGGTCGAACTCGCGCGTGGGGAGCTTTCGGAGGTTCAAGGCGTCACCCCTGAGGGGGTCGCCGAGGCGCCATCGGCGCGCTGTTGCTGGCGCGTCAGGTAGTACTCGAGGATCTTCGACGCGAGCGGGGCGGCGTGCGTCGCGCCCACGCCGCGCTCGAGGAATACCGTGATCGCGATCTGCGGGTTATCGGCCGGAGCGAAGCCGCTGAACCAGCCGTGGGTCTCGTAGCTTCCATCGGCGAAGCGCTGCCCGAATTCGGCGGTACCCGTCTTGCCCGCGATGGAGATCAGGCTGGACTGTGCGGGGTTCGCGCTCCCCCACTGCACGGCCTGGCGCATCGCTTCCCGCACGATCGCCAGGTTGGTGTCGCTGATGCCGACGGAGCCCTCGATCTTCGGCTCGTTCGGAACGATGACATGCCCCTGGGAATCACGCACCTCGCGCACGACGCGGGGGGTCAGCAGCGTTCCGCCATTCGCGACAGCGGTCACCACGCGGGCCATCTGGAGCGGCGTTACCGCCAGAAACCCCTGGCCGATGCCCATGTTGTACGTGTCGCCCAGCACCCAGATATCGCCGGGGAACGTCTCTTCCTTCCATGCCGGATCGGGCACGACGCCGTCGGCCTCACCGGCGATATCGATGCCGGTCTTGCGGCCCAGGCCGAACTGACGGGCGTAACGCGCGAGCCGTTCAACGCCGAGACCGTCGAAATTCTCGCCGTACTCGTGGTAACCGCCGGAGAGGTAGTAGAAGTACACGTCGGACGACATGGCGACACCGCCGTAGAAGTCCAGCGTGCCCAGGACGCGCCAGTCGCGGAAGGTGTAGATGACGGAGGGGTCGTACTGATTCGGCACATTGATGAAGCCGTTGCTCGTGATGGTCGTCGATGGGTTTGCGACACCCTCCTCAAGCGCCGCGGAACCCGTGATCTGCTTGAAGATCGAGCCGGGTGCGTACTGCTCGGCCAGCGCATGGTTCACCAGCGGCTTCCTGGGGTCGTTCAGGTACTGTTCGAGGCGCACCTCGTCGGTCTTGCCCGAGAAGATGTTGTCGTCGTACTGCGGCAGCGACACGAGGGAGAGCACCTCCCCTGTGTGAACGTCCATGACGACGACGGCCGCCTGGTTGTCGCCCGCGGCAGCCTTCGTCAGCTCCGTGACCTTCTTCTGGAGATCAAGATCGACGGAGAGCACCAGGTCGTAGCCCGGCCGCGACGGCGTCTCGCCCAGCGTCCGCAACTCGCGGCCGATTGCGTCCTTCTCGATCTCCTTCTGGCCGGTGGCGCCGCGCAGGTACTCTTCGTACGCCGCCTCCACTCCCGCCTTCCCGAGATAGTCGCTGTTGATGTAGCCGCTGTTCTTTAGCTCCGCGTATTCCTCGCTGTCGATGCGGCCCGTGTAGCCGAGAATGTGGGCCAGTTCTTCTCCGGCCGGGTAGCGGCGGACCGACTGCACGAGGACCTGGACACCGGGAAGCTCGCCCAGTTGTTCGCGCATGTAGAACGCCGTATCACGGTCGAGCCCGTCCTTGATGATGAGCGGCGTGAACGGGTCGTTCGAAGCGCGCGCGGCGTCGATCTTCAGCGACGTCTCCAACGCGGGCACGCCGAGCATGCGCTCAAGGGCACCGACGATCTCGAGCTGGCGCTCCTTCGGAACGTCGGCGGCGACGATCGCCGCCGAGAAACCGGGCACGTTCTCCACAACGGGAATGCCGTTGCGGTCGTAGATGAGGCCGCGCGACGGGATAACGGGCTCGATACGAAGCTGGTTGAACTGGGCGCGCTGCTGATACTGGTCGCCACGGACAAGCTGGAGGCGAGCAAGCTGGCCCGTAAGAACCGCGAACGCCACGAGGATCCCGATGCGAAGCAGCCACAGCTTGAGCTGCAGCTCGCGCTTCGCGTCGGCCACCTCCTGCGGCTCCGACCGCCAGCGCTTTCGCCTGTTGCCTGCGAGGACTCCCATGTTCTCACTTCCGCACCCGTTCAGGGTGCGTCTGGCATGCGATGAAACGAGGCTAGAACGAAAGTTGCCCACGGCGCTGCGCGGGTCTGGCGAAGCGCATCACGAAGTAGACCGCCGGAGCGAGCGCAACGTTGACGATGGCCGCGGGCACGACCGCCGCGCGCAAGCCCGTGCCGATCTCCGGCACGCCTCGTACGCCCCCGGTCGCCATGATGCTCCCCAGCATCACCGTCTCGTACATGAGTGACGCGCCAAAAACCAGCAGCACGACCAGGATCAGGTCGCTGTGCACGACGTGCAGCTCGCGCAGGACACCGAAACCGGCGATCGGCAACAGCGCCAGTAAAATCACGCCCGGCGGCTGCAGCCCTACGAGCCCAAACGTCACCCCCGCGACGAACAGCATCGGCAGCACATCGTCGAGGCCCCGCACGACCAGCCATGCGACGAGAAACACCAGCAGCAGGTTCGGTGAGACACCCAGGATCTTGAACTGCTCGACCGACGACGCCTGCACGATCGCCAGGAAGAATGCGATCGCCGCGCCCGTCCAGTACCTCATTCGGGTTTCTCCAGCGTCCGCGGCTCGAAGCTGGTGAGCACGAGTACGCGCTCGAGCTTCGAGAGGCTCGCGAGGTGATCAACGTGCACCTTCTGGAAGAGATCCTGGTCCGTCTTCTGGACGTCGGCGATGCGACCGATCACGATGCCGGACGGGTAGCGCCCACCCACACCCGATGTGGTCACGAAGTCGCCCACTTTCACAGCCGCGCCCTGCCCCACGAAGTCCATGACGAGCGAGCCGTCGTAGTTTCCGCTCACCACGCCGTCCGATCTCGACTCCTGCACGATCGCACTGACCGCGCTCTTCGGATCCGTGATGAGCGTGATCCAGGAGTAGTCGTCGAAGGTCTTCGTCACGGTGCCGACGAGGCTGCGGCCCTCGGACACGACGATCATGCCCTCGCGCACGCCATCGCCGCTCCCGGAGTCGATGGCGATGATCGCGCGGGCGTTGCTGGAATCGCGTGAGACGACGTTCGAGGCAAGAAACACGTCGTCAGGAAACTGCTGCTTCACGGCGTTGAGATCTTCCGCGGATTGCTGCTGGATCGCCTCTTCGCGGGCGCGCGCCAGCTCGTTCGTCAGCCGCTCGTTCTCTTCGCGAAGACGGCGATTCTCGTCGGACAGGGCGCCTGCGTCGGTGATGTTGTTGACCCAGTCCGCGACCGGCCGCGTGAGGCTACTCAGGCCGGTCTGCATCGGGGAGGTGACGTTAAGCGTGACATTCTCGACGGGGTCGAGGACGGTGAGGCGATTGGCCGCCATAAGCACAAAGGCAGCAATCGCGATGAAGCTGGTCCACGCCAGCGTTCGCGCGGTCATACGCAGCGTCTCCTGCCGCTAGGCGGCGGCCGCAAGCGGTCATGGGCATGCGGACCATTGCCCCGCCAGTCCGCATCGCACATGAGGAGGGAGTGAATCCGGGAGAGTATAGCCCACGCGCGAACGGGGATCGAACACGGCGGTGTTGCGGAGGCGTGATCGATTGTAGGACCGGCACCTCGTTATGTCAACTCTGAGCCCGATGCTCGGTCTGACCGCGCAACAGTTCGACGGCGTGCGGCAGAACGCCCAGCACGGCGGCCAGGCTCTCCCGTACCGCCTTCTCGCTGCCCGGGAGGTTCACGATAAGGGTCGATCCCCGAACGACGGCGACACCCCGGCTCAGCATGGCGTGTTGCGTGTTGCGGAGTCCCACCGCGCGCATGGCCTCAGCGATGCCGGGCACGACGCGCTCGGTCACATCGAGCGTGGCTTCCGGTGTGACATCACGCGCGGAGAGCCCGGTGCCGCCTGTTGTGAGGATGAGGTCGATGTCGCCGGCGTCGCACCATTCGGCGAGCCTCGCGGCGATCACCTGGCGTTCATCGGGAACGATGGCGTAGTTGGCAACCTCCCCACGAATCCCCACAACGAGCTCGCGAATGGCGCCGCCGCTCGTGTCGTCGCGCTCGCCGCGGCTACCGGCATCGCTGATCGTCAGGATTCCGACTCGAATCGCCATGGGCAGCAGCGTAGCAGGAGGCACGAGCGTACGGCACGCGATGGCGCTCGATGTCGTGACGTGGGAAGAAATGGCGAAAACAATTGTCTAAGCCCGTTGACATGTTCGAATCTGGTGGTAGGATATGGTGGTCTGTGGGAGACCTTGGCTCAGGATGGAGCCTGTGAGCATCTGGCAGGACCCGGATTCCTTTGCATTTCGTAGGCACGTTCGACTATTCGATGGACGAACGCGGGAGAGTACCCCTCCCCCCGATCTATCGGGACGCCTTCCGCGAAGGAGTAGTGCTCAGCCAGGGTCACCCGGACCCCTGCTTGCGGGTGTTCACGCGGGGCGCCTTCGAAGCGCAGGCGTCCGAGTTCACGGCGGATTCGGCGATGCTGCAGCGGGGCAGGGACTTGCGGCGGGCGTTTTTCGCCACAGCCAGGCACGTCGAGCTGGACAAGCAGAATCGCATTCTGATCCCAGGGCCGCTACGCCAATCCGCGGGACTCGACCGGGAAGTGCTGGTAATCGGGACGGGCGAATGCCTCGAAATCTGGGACCCGAAGCGCTGGGAGGCCGAATCCGATCGACTTATGTCGACATTAGGGGCCACGATGGAATCCGCAGTCGAACGACGGAACGTTTAGTTATGTCGAACGTTGGCCACGTTCCGGTGATGCTCCAAGAGGTGCTCGACGCGCTCGACGTCCAGCAGGGCGGTCGTTACGTCGACTGCACGCTGGGTGGCGCCGGGCACGCGGCAGCGATTCTCGAGCGGTCGCAGCCGGGGGGCACGCTTGTCGGCATCGACGCCGATCCCGCGGCGATCGAGCGGGGCCGGGAGCGGCTGGCGGCCTATGGCGAGAGCGTGCGCCTGGTGCAAGGGAACTTCAGCCAGGTCGGCGACATCTGCCGGCAGTTGGCGTTTGCGCCAGTGAACGGCGTGCTGATGGATCTGGGGCTGTCGTCGTTCCAGCTCGCGGAAGAACGCGGCTTCAGCTTCCGCGACGAGGCACCGCTCGACATGCGGTTCAGCGGCGAGGGCGTCGCCGCTTCGGAGATCGTGAATGAATGGGGAGAAGCCGACCTGGCTGACCTCATCTTCAAGTATGGAGAAGACCCGGCGAGCAGGAAGATCGCCCGTCGCATCATCGCGAGCCGCCCGATCGAGACGGCCGCGCAACTAGCCAAAGCCGTCGAGCAGGCCGTGGGTAGAAGGGCCAATCTGAAATCCCACCCCGCCACCAGGACGTTTCAGGCCCTTCGCATCGCGGTTAATCAAGAGCTGGCATCGCTGGCCGCCGCACTTCCTCAGGCCCACGGCCTGCTCGGCTTTGGATCCCGTCTTGCAGTGCTCAGTTACCACTCGCTGGAAGATCGGATCGTGAAGGAATACATCCGCCGCGAATCGCGCGATTGCATCTGCCCTCCGGGACTGCCGGAATGCCAGTGCGGGCACAAAGCGACCCTTCGGCCCATCACCCGGCGGGCCGTGAAACCGACACTGACCGAAATCTCCGCAAACCCTCGCTCGCGCAGCGCGAGACTGCGAGCCGCCGA
>JACRBR010000172.1 GCA_016213125.1 Chloroflexota bacterium
TCAGGTCCAGGATCATGCCCGGCGCGATCGGTGAGCGGCCCGCGCGATGATAGCGGCGCAAAAGCCAGTAGGCGGCGACGAAACCCAGCAGGTAGGACTCAGCTCCATCGTGTTCCTGTTCGGGACGCCCGAGGACGCGCGCGCGTACGTCGAAGGGAACGCGAACATCCGGGCCGAGGACTACCTCTCGGCGATCGAGGTACAGCAGGTTCAGGCGGAGACCATTGGGGATGCCGCCCACCTGGTGCGCTACCGCCTGGTGGATGGCCGCTCGCTGGAGTACACGTGGTCGCAGGGCCAGTTGGCCGGGCAGGTCATCCTGCGTTACACGCAGGACGCCGAGGAGCCGGACGACCCCGGGACCGTCGTGGGCCTGGCGCGAATCCAGTCGGCGAAGATGGCGGAGTTCCTGCGGTAGCTTCCGTTCGTATCCCCGACGCAAATTCGTTATAAAGAATCGAAGAACTCAACAAAGGAGCCCCTCCCAGTCATGCCCACGAAAGACGAACGCGAGCCCTTCTACCGGGTGACCGTGGCCGAAGCCAAAGAGATGTTGCAGGATGCCGGCGTTGTGGTGATCGACGTGCGCGAGCCGCACGAGTACAGCGGCGGTCACGTACCGGGCGCCTCGCTGATTCCCGTGAACAGCGTCTTCGCCCGCCGCGAGGAACTGCCCAAGGACAAGAAGATCGTCTTCGTGTGCCAGGTGGGGCAGCGGAGCGCCCTTGCGGCGGAGCTGGCGGCGGCCGCAGGCCTCCCCGCCGAAAGCCTCTACAACCTCGATGGCGGCACCGATGCCTGGAAGAAGGCCGGCGAAGCCGTCGAGGCATAGTCCCTCGACATAACGACGCGCTGCGAAAGGCACATCCCATCAGCCGCCGCACCATCGTGCTCTGGGACATCGACAACACCCTGCTCTACACGGGCGGGGCGGGCGGTGTCGCCATGACGCGCGCCTTCCGCGAACTCTACGGCGTCGACGATGCGTTCGGCCGCGTCGAGTTCTCCGGCCGCAGCGACACGGCCATCTTCATCGATGCGGCGCGCACCCATGCCATCGCACAGGATCCGGCGTTGGAGATCGTCCGCTTCATCGACGCGTACCTGCCGCACATGGAGGCGGCGTTGCGGGAGATCCGCGGCGCGCTCATGCCCGGGATTGACGCCGTACTGGCTACGCTTTCTGAGCGGCCTGATGTCACGCAAGGCCTCGGGACCGGGAACTTCCGGCGGACGGGCGAGGCCAAGCTCGTCCATTACGGCATCGCGCACTATTTCCCCGGCACCGTGGGCGGTTTCGGCGACGACCACGAGTCTCGTGATGAGCTGGTCCGGATCGGCATCGAGCGGCTGCGAAACGGCGGCTCCGGCGACGAGCGGGTCGTCGTCATCGGCGACACGCCGCACGACGTCGCGGCGGCGAAGGCGAACGGGGCCTTCGCGCTGGGTGTGGCCACCGGCCGTGACTCCGTCCAGCGCCTCCACGGGTGCGGCGCTGACGCCGCCGTAGAAGACCTGTCGGACACGGACGCGGCGCTCCACCTTATCCTCGGCGCGTGACTCTGCTTGGCGGACGCGGCTCAACCGGACTGCGGCTTGCGCGCGAGGAAGCGCATGCCCCGCCAGTCGACCTCGATCGCAACGTCTTCGAATCCCGCCGCTCGCAGCCGATCAGGGAATGTTGCGGGATCCACGGGAACGCAGATGTCATCGACGTGCAACTGGCGGAAGCCATCGCTATCGACGCTGTCCGATCCGACGAACAAACCGCCGGGACGCAGAACGCGTGCTGTCTCCGCCAGCAGCCTGTCCTGCAGCTCCGCCGTCGGCACGTGATGGAGCATCGTGAAGGACGCCGCGGCGCTGAAGAGCGCGGTCTCGAACGGCTGCCGCGTGCCATCGCCACGGACCACTTTCACGTTCGTGCCTCGCATCCTCGTCGCGAGTGCCTCCGCCAACTGCGGGTTGATCTCGAGGGCCGTCATTCGTGGCGCCTTACCCCGGAGGACGTCGGTGGTCAGGCCCGGACCGGGGCCGACCTCTAGCAGGTGCTCTCCCAGCAAGACCTCATCCAGCACCCAGGGAAGCAGCTTGGTTTCGACGTGCTCCGCCCACCAGGGGCTGGCGCAGAGCTTCATGTGCACATCGTTCATGACTGCGTCACCGACAGTGTGTTGCCATCGGGATCCTTGAACCACGCGATGTTCCCGGCGCCCGACGACCAGATGCCGAGATCGTCCTGCTCAAGTCCCTCGTAGCGCTCGAATTGGACTCCGCGCGACGCCAGTTCCCGGACCGTCGCGACGATGTCGTCCACGACCCAGCCCAGCGTCGTGTACGGCGCCGGCGCGACGGTCTGCACCTTTTGCACGCGCAGTTTCGTGCCGTACGCGTCGAACACGAGCGCGAACGGCGCGTCTTCGATCAGCCGGAGGCCGAGGATGCCTTCATAGAATGCTCGCGCCGCGTCCGGCTGAGCGGTCGCAACGAAGGCCATAATGTTGGATGAGCCCAGCAATGCGAATCTCCCTCCCGGCAAGGACCGCCCTGGATTTACACGGCAAGGGGCATTGCCGCCGCCCCATGGACCGTACGCGACCGAACTACGCTCCGAGCAGCGGGCCCCCTTTGTCCAGCAGTTTGCCCTCGGTGGAGATGACGCTCGGGCGCTCCTCACAGTAGCCGCCAAGCTCGCACTTCTCGAATAGGAACGCCCCGTGATCCCTGCTGTACGTGATGGTCCACGTACCGAGGATCACGTTGTCCTTCCAGTGGTCGAGCTGCTCCTGCAGGACCTTGAGCAGCGCCTCGATCTCTTTGCGTCCCACAGGAGCCTCCCTCGGAATGGCGCCGGGTGGACGCCGTCGTCACATCTGTGTTCACCGTAGCAGACCGCCCGCTTGCACGCGCCCGCCGCTATAATCGTCCGACTCCATATGCCGGCCGGACAAGACATGAACCTCTCCGTCGATATCGCAGCCGGGAAGCGTCCACTCACGCTCGCGAACCCGGTTATGGTGGCGTCCGGCACCTTCAGCTACGGCCTGGACTACGCGAAGGTGTTCGATATCCAGCGCCTGGGCGCTATCGTCAGTAAGACCACGACCCTCCTCCCGCGCGCCGGCAGCCCCGTGCAGCGCATCGACGAGACGCCGGCCGGCATGCTGAACTCCATCGGCCTGCAAAACGTGGGCGTTGCCGTGCTCAAGCGCGACCTTGCGCCTGTGTGGGCGCGATGGAAGGTGCCCGTCATCGTCAGCATCCTGGGAAGCGCCGTCGAGGAGTACGGCGAGTGCGCGGCCGCGCTCGACAGCGTCGAGGGTGTGGCCGGGCTGGAGCTCAACATCAGCAGCCCCAACGCGCAGAAGGGTGGTATGGAGTTCGGCCAGGACCCGGAGGTGGCCGCCGCCGTTACCGCTGCCTGTGTGCGCGCGACACAGCTCCCGGTGATCGTGAAGCTCACCCCGAACGTCACCAGCATCGCCGAGGTCGCCCGGAGGGTTGTCGATGCCGGGGCGAGCGCGCTCTGCTGCATCAACACCCTGCAGGCGATGTCCATCGACGTGCGCGGGAAGAAGCCCCGCATCGCCCGAACCTTCGCGGGCCTCTCCGGACCGGCGATCAAGCCCGTGGCATTGCGCATGGTGTGGCAGGTCTGCTCCGCCGTCGATGTGCCCGTCATCGGCTGCGGGGGCATCACAACCGCCACGGATGCGCTGGAGTTTCTGATGGCCGGCGCCACGGCCGTCCAGGTCGGCACCGCCACGTTCCGGGACCCCCTCACGCCCCTGCGCGTGCTCGATGGAATCGAACGCTACATGCGCGACGAGGGGATCAGCGGCCTGCGGGAGATCATCGGAGCCGCTCGCCGGGAGTAGCGCCTGCTATCCTGAGCGGCGAACGGGGAGTGGCGCAGTCCGGTAGCGCGCCTGCTTTGGGAGCAGGAGGCCGTGGGTTCGAATCCCGCCTCCCCGACCACCCTTACGTCCCTTACTCCCCGATCCAGTTCCCGGCGTCCCAAACCGATACTTCCGGACATGGCGGAATACGGGATGACCCTCAGTGCGCTGGAACGGGCTCGGCGCGACCAACTGCCGCAGGCCTTTGCGCGCCTGGTCGTCGTGGGCCTGTTCGTCCTGTTGTGGGGCGTCCTCTGGCTGCTCCGCATCCCCATGCCCGTGCCGTTCCTGCTGACGCTGCTGTGCGAGGCCGCGTTCTTCTGCGCGTACCTGCCGGCCCTTCGCGTCTGGAAGAGTGAGCCCGCCATCCAGCGCGCCTTCTACGTGATGCTCGCGGCTGAGATCGTCTTTCATACCACCATGGTGTACTTCCTCGGCGGGATCACGTGGCTGGGCGCCTTCGCCTACATGTTCGGGCTGATCTTCACGAACATGTTCCTCGATCTGCGGCGCGGGCTCATCTATACCAGCGCATCCGCCGCCGCCTTCGTATCGCTCATTCTGTGGGACGCAACCGGCGTGATTCCGCACTACTCCTATCTCGAGCTCGGCGCGGATCGCTACGCCGATCCGCGCTTTGTCGCGACCTCGATCCTTGGCGCCGTGGGGGTGTTCTTCAGCACCTACGCGTGGGTGAACTGGGTAGGCCACGAAATGCGCCGAGAACGGGATAACGCCCTCGCCATCCACGACGAGTTGATCCAGGCCCGGTACGAACTCGAAGTCGCAAACGCCGGTCTGGAGATCCGCGTCCAGCGCCGCACGGGAGAGCTGGAGATGGCCGTCGCCGCGCTACGCGACGGCGAAGCACTCCTGCGCTCGACCCTGGAATCGACGGCGGATGGGATCCTCGTCGTGGACGCCGACGGGAAGGTCGCCCACGCCAACGGCCGCTTCGCCCGGATGTGGCACATTCCCTCGGAACTGCTGGACATGCGGGACGATGACCGTCTGTTGGCCTACGTGATCGACCAGCTCGAGGATGCCAACGCCTTCGTCGGCAAGGTGCGCGAGCTGTACCAGAGCCCGGACGAGAGCTTCGACGCGCTGCGGTTCAAGGATGGAAGGGTCTTCGAACGGTACTCGCGTCCGTTGATGAACGAAGGCCGGATCGAAGGGCGCGTTTGGAGCTTCCGCGACGTCAGCGAACGCAAGCGGTTCGAGGATCAACTCGTCGACCTGGCGAACCACGATCCCCTCACTGGATTGTTCAACCGGCGACGTTTCAACGAGGAGATCGAGCGGCAGCTTTCGACGGCGCGACGCTACAACATTCCAGGCGCTTTGCTCTTCCTCGATCTGGACCAGTTCAAGGACGTCAACGACAGCCGCGGACACCGCGCCGGCGACGAGCTTCTGATCGAGTTGGCGCGCCTCCTGGGCGAGCGGCTGCGGGATGCGGACATCGTCGCGCGCCTCGGCGGCGATGAGTTCGCGATCCTGTTGCCGCACACCAACGCCCTTCAGGCGTCCATCGTCGCCACCGCGATCCTCGAGGCGATCCGCGCCCACACATTCAAGATCGTCGGTTCGCCCGTGGGGATCACCGCCAGCATCGGAGTGGCGTTGTTCCCCGAACAGGCGGGGACCGCCGGCGAGCTCCTCTCCTGCGCCGACCTGGCCATGTACGAGGCCAAGGAGCAGGGCCGCAACCGCGTGAGCGTGTTCGCGCAGGCGCTGGACTGGCAGGCCCGCATCGAGTCGCGTATCGGCTGGCAGCAGCGCATACGCGAGGCGCTGGAGCAGGATCGCTTCGTGCTCCACGCCCAGCCCATCCTCGACCTGACGACCGGGAGCGTGAGCCAGTACGAACTGCTGATCCGCGCGGCCGAAGTGGACGGCGAGCTGATCCTCCCAGGCGTCTTCCTGGGAGTGGCCGAGCGCTCAGGCCTTATCCAGGACATCGACCGGTGGGTTGTAAAGAAGGCCATCGCCATGATCGCCGAACGTGAATCCATCGGCGAAAAGCTGCGCCTCGAGGTGAACCTGTCCGGCAAGGCGTTCGCTGATCAGGACCTCTTGTCCGTCATCCAGAAGGAGATCGCCCGGACCGGGATCGATCCATCCTGCCTTGTGCTCGAGGTCACCGAGACCGCCGCTATCGCGAACCTTGACGATGCACAACGCTTCGTCGAGACCCTGCGCATGGCCGGGTGCAGCTTTGCGCTTGATGACTTCGGTGTCGGGTTCTCTTCCTTCGCCCACCTGAAGTACCTGCCCGTGGACTACCTGAAAATCGACGGCAGCTTTATTCGCGACCTTCCCCGCAGCACGGTGGACCAGCACCTTGTGCGGGCGATCGTCGACGTCGCGCGCTCGCTGGGAAAGAAGACGATCGCGGAGTTCGTGGAGGACGCCGACACGCTGGCGCTTCTTCGGGAGTTCGGGGTGGATTTCGCCCAGGGTTTCTTCGTGGGGCGTCCCGCACCCCTGCCGCGGCCGGATACGACCACGAAGGCCGTGGCGTAAGCGTCCGCCGAACTCGCTACCCGAACGTTCTGGGCGAGAATCTCCCCCAGCGCCCCAGGAGGAGCTCCCGTGCCGCGATCAGCGCCTTCCGCGGCTGCCCGGCAGCCTCCATCTCAACCAGCGCCCGCAGGTACCGCAGCTTGTCCTCCACCCGCGGCATCGCGCCTTCCCGGAGAGCCCTGGCGCTTCGTGCCGACACGCCTTCGACATGCGCGCGGAGCGCCTCGTACGCGTGCAAGCGCTCGGGATACGGCACCGGCGCCGGTGCCGCGAACCCGCCCGACGCCTGCACGCCATGCTGCCGGTAGA
>JACRBR010000182.1 GCA_016213125.1 Chloroflexota bacterium
ACCAAGGACGATGCCGACGGCGGCCATCCATCCGACGTGGAGGCTGGGAATGGCGGCGTACTCGTTGGCGAAGGCGTGTTCGCGGCCGAAGAGGGAGATCGTGTCGAGGAGGCCGGAGTCGGGTGTGAGGCGCGGCGGGGCGGCGGGAAACAGGAGGATCGTCGGCACGGCGAGAAGCGCGGAGATGGCGAGACCGTTTCGCAGGAGGCGATAGTTGGGGGCGTCGGTGACCCAGAGCCAGAGCAGCGTGGCAGCGACGAGGGCAAGGAATCCGAACGAGTAGGTCCAGTTGACGATGCGGGTCAGCTCATCGGAGCGCATGACGAGCGACTGAAGGTCCGGCTCGACGTACAGACCGAGAGCGCGCTCGAGATCAATGAGGCGGGAGGTGTTGGCGAGAGCGGGCAAGAGGTCGGATTCAACCACGAACCGCCCCGCTGTGTACAAAGCGAGGCCGCCGAGAACGGTGAGCAGCTCGCGCGCGAGGTCAGCGCCCGGACGTCGCGTGCGGGCACGGGTGAGGGCCTCTCGGATCAGGAAGCCGACGGCGACGACGGCGGCGGCGATGGGGATGGCGAGATTACCGACGATAGCGAACGCTATCAGGGAGAAGGCCGCGGTGAGCAGGCCGTAGCCGGGGCCGACGGACCTGCCACCCGCCGCGAGGGTGATGAAGGCGGCGCATGCGAGCACGGAGGCCTGGACGAGTGAATCCGGCAGGTGGAACGAAAGCGCAGTAGCCAGAATCATCCTGGCGACCTCCAATCGGTCCCTATGGTGGGCGGCTTACGCGATGGACGCTCGGAATGCCCCGTAGAGCTTACTATGGCGGACGGGTGCATAGATCACCGTTAGTCAAGCGTGGGACCGTCGTCCGCCGTTCGCCGGGGGCCTTACCGCCCGTTGAAGTCTGCGTATGTTGGTTGACATCGAGGGGCGGGGCGGGTGCCGGAGGGGATGCCAAAGCTGTGGCAGTTCAGCTGTACGTCGCCGGGTCAGCGCCGGGGACGGATGGAAATGCTGGGCACTGGTAACGACATCGCATGCAATAGGGCGCGTCGGCGACGCGCCCGTACGGGCCGTCCGCCTGGCACCCGCATAGGTGAGCTGACCCTACTTGGTATTCCCTATTCCCCACCGGGCAGAATGGGCCGATCATAGGGCCGAAGGGAGTGTGCCTTGACCCTCGCACTTATGGCCCTGGCAGGGCTGGCTCTCGGTTTCGTGCTGGACGCGGTCATCGCGAAGCTGGCCCGGGAGCCGTACGAACACCCTGAGCAAGACGAGGACGGCGATGCGCCGGTCATTCCCGGCGGGTTGAAGCTGGCGAGCGAGCACGGCGCGCTGGACCTGCCAGGCCTGCTGGACGGACGTTCGCTGTATCGAACGGCGGCGGTGGTGGTGGCGACGACGGTGTTGTTCGCGGTGGTTGGGGCACAGTACGAAGGCAACGCGCTGCACCTGGCAATCGTGGCGGGATACGTATCGGCGCTGGTCGTGTGCGCTTCGACGGACGTGCTGGCGTTTCGCGTGCCGAACGTGATCACCTATCCTGGGATCGTGGCGGCGCTGGTTATTGGGATGACGTTGCCGGACGCGAACCGGCTGGACGTGATCGTGGGTTCGCTGCTGTTCGGTGGGATGCTGATGATCCCGTCGTTGCTGGCGCGAGGGATGGGGATGGGCGACGTGAAGCTGGCGTTCTTCGTGGGGCTGGTGCTGGGTCTGGGGTTGGTAGTGCCGGCGATGCTGTACCTGGCGTTCGGCGTGGGGATCGCGGCGGTGGTGCTGCTGGTGACGCGGATCCGGAACCGGCGGGATCCGATCCCGTACGCGCCGTTCATCGCCGGAGGGGCGCTCATCGTGATTCTCACGCAGGGGGTTGCGTTCGCGGATCTGTAGCGGAATGGGCGTCGCTGCTACAACGCCTCTTCGTTGGCGGAATTGCTCACTCGGGGCCATCTCATCGGGCAGTGTGGATATCACTCCAAGATTCCTCGCTGCGGCTCGGAATGACGCGTCGATGGCCCGGTAACTTTCGCGGCATAGCAGCGTGCCCGCCTTCATCTCCGCGGTCCTCGTCCGTCGCACCTGTCGATATGATGACGGGCCATGGGGTACTACTACGAGCAGAAGCCGCCCGACGTTGAGGAAGGGCCGGGGTGCCTGGATGCGCTGGTGATCACACGGGCCGTGTTCGGGCTGCTGTTCTGGCCCGTGGCGGCGCTTATCCTCGTGGTCGTTGATATCGGCGCGATCTTCTACCTGTTCACGTTGCATCCGGCGCTGGCGCTGATCCCGGCGGGCATCACGGGAGTGGCGCTGTGGCTGTTCGCCCGGTGGGAGCAGCGGCGCGAGCGTCCGCCGATACCGGACGACGACATCACGCGCCTCAGTCGATGAGGTGGAGCTGACGGAGGGCGGCGTCGAGCTGGTCGAGCGCGTCGATGCGGGCGTGCGGCCGAGCGCCATCGACGGGCTTGTCGCCGATCTGCACGGTCCAGAGGCCGGCGCGGCGGGAGCCGAAGACGTCGAGCACGGGCTCATCGCCGACGAAGGCGGCTTCGGCCGCGGTCACACCCAACTCGTCAAGGGCGTTCTCGAAGATGGCCTGCGAGGGCTTCGCGAGCTCGACCTCGTCGGAGAAGACGGTGATATCGAGGTAGCGCAGCAGGCCGAAGCCTTCGAGGATCTCGCGCAGGATGAATCCGGGGGTCGCGCCGGCGTTGGAGATGAGGCCGATGGGGAGGCCGCGCTTCTTGATCGAGGCGAGGGTTTGCTGCGCGGCGGGCATGATGACGGGGCGGTAGTCGAGGGCGGGGGAGAGGACGGCGTCGTCCAGGAGACGCCAGCCGTCGTCGTCGAGACGGTCGGGGAGGTCCTCATCGACGTGGCGGAGGAAGAGGACGGTGCGGCCACGGGCGGAGATGTCGACCTCGCCTGCGTGGATCTTCTGGAGCTCCAGGGCGGCGACGATGAAGCCGGCTTCGACGTCGGCGCGGTCGTGGTTGAGGCCGAGGCGGGCGAGGGCTTCATGCGCGTTTTGGACGCGGAGGAGACGGCGCTGCTCGCCGATATCGGGGTCGTCGTAGATGAGGGTGCCCCAGAGATCGAAGTAGATGGCGCGGATCACGCGTGCCCCCAAGACAGAACCGCCGGCTCATGACCGGCGGTTCGCAACTTCTTGCTGGATCCGGCCTTATCCGACGACGGCTGGCATCTGGTGACCACAGCTGGCACAGAACTTGGCGGAGGCCAGGTTCTTTGCGCCGCAGTCGGTGCAGAAGGCGCCTGCGTCGGAAGCGGAGGTGTCCGACGATGAGGCGGTCACGTCCGCTGGGGGAGCGCCCGGCAAGGACGCATCGGTCGACGGCTTGTCGTCGTCGGTGGCGCTCTTTCGGAACTCGCGGATGCCCTTGCCCAGGGCGCCGCCAACTTCCGGCAGACGGCCGACGCCAACGGGATCGCCCAGTTCGTCAACATCCCCTCAGGCAATTATTCGTGGACCGTCTCCGCGCAGGGCTTCCAGTCGAACTCGGGAACCATTCTGGTCGATCCGGGGTTGACCAAGACCGTCCAGAGCG
>JACRBR010000177.1 GCA_016213125.1 Chloroflexota bacterium
ACCAACAAGCTAATCGACCGCACGCCCCTCCGAACGCGTATTGCTACTTTCGACATCCCCTTCCAAGGGGTGACCACATGCGGTATTAGCCAACCTTTCGGCTGGTTATCCCCCACGTTCGGACAGGTCACGTACGTGTTACTCACCCGTGCGCCACTAGGCTTCGAACCGAAATTCTAACCTCGTACGACTTGCATGCATAAGGCACGCCGCCAGCGTTTATCCTGAGCCAGGATCAAACTCTCCGACAATTCAATCCGTCCGAAGACAGATCCAAATTCGACGAGTATCCTCGCCCGCACATCTTCTTACCACTATCCAATTGTTAAGGTGCCCGGGGCTGCCCGCATACAGGCGGGACGCCGCGGCGCACGATCCTAGCGTGGCCCTCTGTGCGTGTCAAACGCGACGCGTCCGAACGCACCCGACCACTGCCGGCCGTACTTGTTGACTTGAAAAGTTGCTGCGTCAGGTTAGCTCAGTGTTCCACCGTCGGTGGAAATGTGGGCTCTTCTGTCCGCCCGTCCGGTCCGAAGAAACGACCCGCCGAGGCGGGCCACCGGACACCTCGGGTCTCGCAGGACCCTCATGTCGTCGTCAACCGTCAGGCAGCATATCGCCGGCCTGTGGGGAAGTCAAGCAACGTGCAGGTTCACGCCGGCTTCGCTGCGCGTCCGACGAGCGAGTATTCTCATCGTTACGATGGCGGACACGCAGGCGGCACCGGCACCGCTTCACCCAGCGAGCGATGGCAGCTTCGCGACGATGTCGCGGAGCGCTTTCGGCGGCGCCTGGGCAGTCCGGGTCTACATTGCGTTGGCGGGTGTGACCTTCCTGGGGCTGTACTTGCGGCTGGTGAAGGCGTGGGAGGACATGCGGGACATCCTCGCACACACGGCCCCCGACGATTCCTTCTACTACTTCGAAATCGCACGCAACATCATGCACGGCCGAGGCGCGACGCTGGACGGCGAGACGGTCACGACGGGTTTTCATCCGCTGTGGCTATTGATCACGCTGCCGGTATTCGCGCTGGACGACCGCGACCTGGCTGTGCACCTTGCGTTAACGATCGGTGCGGTCCTGGGGGCGGTCACGACTGTGCTGGTGTTCGCGATCGTGCACCGGCTGGTGCGGAATCCGCGCGCGGCGTTGCTGGCCGCAGGCGCCTTCGCGATCCATCCGGTGATCGTGACGTACGGGGTGAGCGGGATGGAGACGTCTTTGACGCTCTGCACCATCGCGCTGTTCGCGCTCGCGTTGATCGACACGTGGCAAGCGCCGGCGCCGCGCTCCGTGCGGAGGTACGCGCTCCTGGGCGGCCTTGCCGGACTGATGATGCTCTCGAGGACTGACACGGTATTCTCGCTGCCGGCCGTGCTCGTTGCGCTGTGCGTGCATGAGGCGCCATCGATGCGATGGCGCGGCCCGGTGACGACGGCGATCGTCGCGGGCGTGGTGGTGACGCCGTGGCTGATCTGGTGCCTGGCGGCGACGGGGAGCATCGTGCAGGACAGCGCCCCTGCAGGAGGCTATGCGTCGCGGGAGATCTACATCGCGGGCCACGCCGATCTGTCGGACGTGGGGCGCGGACTGCACCTGTTGCGGTACACCTTCATCGACGACTTGCCCTCGCAGTTCTGGGCGCCGTACCCGGACTCGAGCACGCCGTACTGGTTCGCGGTTGTTACGGGTGTGTTCGTAATCGTGTTGTTACCGTCGAGCCGGCGCGGTGAGACGCTGCGCGCGGCGGGACTGGCCGTCGTTGCTCTTCTCGGCCCGATCGCGCTGCTGGCGATTTCGGCCGGGGTGCGCTGGTACGTGGCTCGCTGGTACTTCGGGCCAATTGCGCTGGGCGTAGCCATCGCGATCGGGCTCGCGGCCAACTACGCGGAGGGGCTGCTTGATGACGCGCGATCGTGGATTTCGCGGAGGCAGATGCGGTCGGGGGCGAGCCTGCGCGCGATACCGGCGGCGCCGCTGTACGTGCTCCTGTACCTGGTGCTGTCCGTCGTGCTGGTGCGGCAGTTCAGGCCGTCGAACTTTGACGGCCTGTGGTACTCGCACCCGTGGCAGACGGAGGCGCTGGACACGGCCGTGTGGCTCAACGAGCATACGCCGGAGGACTCCCGCGTCGCGGCGTATAACGCGGGCATCCCGGCGTACTTCGCAGATCGCCCGGTGACCAACATCGACGGCGTGATGAACCGTGCGGCGTACGAAGCGCTTCGCGACTGCCGGACGCGGGACTATCTTCGAGAGCAGGGCATTGACTACGTGGTGGACTCGAGGCCCATGTTCGAGATCGCGAAGTGCGCGCTCAGCCTCGAAGATGACCTAGAGGTGGTTACGGAGATCGGGTCGATTCAGCCGGTGCTCGTCGCGAAGGTGCGCCCGGCGGAGTGACACCGGGTCAGCGCTAGCCGGTACGGCTGGCCGCGACCGCCCACCGAGGGAACGAGCTGACCGAGGTTGAGGCGAACACGGGCGTCCAGATCACGTCGGCGCCGGCGGCGATAACCGGGAGGGCGTCCCGGTCGCGGCGCGGGACCTTCAGGTCGATGAGGA
>JACRBR010000180.1 GCA_016213125.1 Chloroflexota bacterium
CGCCGCAGCCGCCGCACGACGTTGGCCACGTGCGAGCCGAAAACGCCCCTGTACTGGTGCAGCTCGTCGATGACGACGTACTGCAGGTTCTCGAACAGCTTCACCCACTTCGTATGATGCGGCAGGATGCCGGTGTGCAGCATGTCCGGGTTCGTGACGACGACGTGCCCCGCCTCGCGCACCTTGCGCTGCGCGTCGCCCGGCGTGTCGCCGTCGTAGGTGAAGGTCCGTATATCCGCCCCGAGCTGCGTGATGAGCGCGTGCAGCTCCTGCATCTGGTCCTGGGCCAGCGCCTTCGTCGGGAAGAGGTAGAGCGCGCGGGCGTTCGGGTCGGCCAGGATCGACTGCAGGACCGGCAGGTTGTAGCACAGCGTCTTGCCCGACGCCGTCGGCGTGACAACGACCACGCTCTCGCCCCGCAGCGCCGCCTCCACCGCCTGCGCCTGGTGCGTGTACAGCCGCTCGATCCCCCGGTTGGCCAGCGCCGCCACGAGCTGCGGGTCGATCGCGTCCGGGAACGGCGCATAGCGCGCCTCCCGCGCCGGCATCTCGTGCCACGCGACGAACCCCGACCGGTCGGCGGCATTCCCCGCCAGCTCCGGGTCGTTCCTCAGCGCCAGCAGCGCCTGTTCGAGTGCCATCGCGCCTCCCTGCGGCGGTTTTTTCGGGCGGTTTCGTGGCTAAGTCGGCCGAAATCGAATCTGAAACCCGGATTTGTTTTGTAATTTCACCCTTTCGCCCGAGCGTTCGTTTCGCACTTCTGCCGTTTACGCCCGCCACCGGCCGCTGCAGGCCGTGCCCCTACGACGCGCCAGAACAGGTGTACGGGTGTGGAGTATAGGATCAGAACGAAGGTTCGTCAAACTTGTACTTCGAGAGACGATTCCGCCTTAGAGACGGAAATCTGAGTTCCACGACCGGTCGTTTCGAAGATAGCGTTCGTTCCCGCGCAGCCAGCGCTCGGCGCTGCAGGCGGAGTCAAGAATGGTGGGCTGTGCTGACAGAGGCCCAAATAGACCAGACTGCGAGCTACTCTTGTTGAGATGCTCCCCCAAACCGGATCACCGCGCAGCCCGGCCAGCACGGTAGGTTAACCATGAAAGATGCGGCGGAGTTCGAGAAAGATTACCAAGTCCTTGTTCCACGAGCGGAGCAACTGTGCGCTGAAGCAAGTAAGCAGCTCGAAAGACTCCTTCGCCAAGCAGGTATCGCTCTCGCTAACCCTATTCAAAGCAGGGTTAAGACCTGGGCGTCTATCGCAGAAAAACTAACACGCGTACCTCTTGACTTGGCAAAGATCGAGGAAATGCAGGACCTCGCTGGGATGCGGTTGATCCTCCTCTTTGACCGCGACATCGAGACCGTACGCCAGATCGTCCGGGGCCACTTCGATGTTGTTCGGGAGTACGATACGCAGGATCGACTTAATCCGGACCAGTTTGGGTACTCAGCCATACAGTTGGTTGTGATGCTCAGACCAGAGTGGCTGGCAGTGCCAACAATGTCTTCGCTGGAAGGGCTTCGCGTCGAAATCCAGCTCAGGACGGTCGCACAGCACCTCTGGGCAGAAGCATCACAAGTACTCCAATACAAGAATGAGGCCACGGTGCCTCCCTCGATCTTGCGCTCCGTCTACCGCGTTTCCGCACTCCTAGAGATCGTCGATCTTGAACTCGAGCGCGTTCTGGCTGAACGCGAAAGGTACGTTGCCCGGCTGAAGGCCGAGGAAAACGCGCCAACGAGGGATCAGCCCCTAAACGTGGA
The DNA here is from genome assembly GCA_016213125.1 of Chloroflexota bacterium. Classification (GTDB taxonomy): domain Bacteria; phylum Chloroflexota; class Dehalococcoidia; order DSTF01; family JACRBR01; genus JACRBR01. Next base: position 1,765 of record JACRBR010000180.1, read on the forward strand.
CCTGCTTGCTGCCCTGCTCGATCGAGTCTTCCCGGAAGCCAACAAGGACCCGCGCCACGAGCCGTATGCTGACGCGTTAGAGGAACTTCGCAACTTCAATCTCTCCAGCCTAGACGCGCTGGAACGCTTCCTCGAAGCAAATCGCGCCGGCGCGATGGAAATCGAGAGGGAATTCGTAGCTAAGAACCAGAGAGAATCATTGCCCGATCAGGACCGGAGGACTCGCGCGGGCGTCTTCTTCGGTCACGTCGGCTTACTCCGCCAGGCCCTGACAGCCGGGTTAGGCAAACGCTACGAGGACTTCCAGCACGAACAGGCGGAAGCGAGACGCGCTCAGGGGAGGCGCGCGGTAAAGCCCTAGGTTCGGACTCTTACACCTTCGGAAACCCCAACCACGCCCGCTTGCGGGGGAGCGTCACCGCGAACAGCCCCAGCTTCTCCGTCTCCGACCCCACCACCTCGAACCCCGCCTCCCGCAGCCAGTGCTCCGTCAGCTCCACCGGCCGGCACTCCATGTGTCACGGTAGCCCGTCGCGGTTGGGCGAGCGCCACAGGTGGCAAAGGTCGACGTAACCGCATTGCACAGCCGGGGACGGCTGTGCCACATCTGACGTTCGCGATCACGTCGAGCTGCGGATGGGGGCGGGCGAACTGTCCACTGTCAACTGTGCACTGTGAACTGCGACCTACTGCGGCAGCGGGTTCGCCGACATGAACTCCACCACCCGCGCCGCCAGATCCGCCCCCTTGTCCTCCTGGATGAAGTGGTGGGCGTCGGGATAGAAGTGGTGCGGCTGGCCCTGTGCGCCGGGCACGGTGTCGCGCATCTCCGCCTGCACGGCATCGGTCCCGAGATTCTCGTCGAGCCGCCCGAACAGCGTGAGCAGCGGCTTCGTCCAGGCGTTGAACACTTCGCGAGCGGCGGCGTTGTTCGGCGGGCCGCCCAGCGTGTTGATGAGCGACGGGAACACGCGAGGCCCGCTGATGTAGATGCGCTCCGGGAACGGCGCGTCGTACGCGGCGCGCTCTTCCGGCAAGAGGTCGACGGCCGTCAGCGCCTCGATGACCTCGCTCGGGTGGAACGCGGTGCCGGTGAGCGCGAACACCGCCCACTCGGCGAAGCACTCCGAGATGGCGGGGAAGTGCGGCACCAGCACGTTCGCCTCGTCGCAGGTGTCGAAGGGCAGGGCGAGCGCGTCGTCCGGTAGCGGCGGGTCGGGGAAGGTGACGAGCTTCAGCCCCTCCGGCACGACCGGAAGCCTCCCGTTGGCGACGACGACGCGCGCGAACAGGTCCGGCTTGTCGCCGACGACGCGCAGGCCGATGAGGCTGCCCCAGTCCTGCACGAACACCGTGATGTCAGTGAGGCCCAGCTCGGCGATGAACGCCTCCACCCACTGCACGTGCTGCAGGTAGCTGTAGTCAGCGAACTGCACCGGCTTGTCGGAGCGCCCCATGCCGATCATATCCGGCGCGATCACGCGATACCCCGCGTCGACGAGCGGCGGGATCATCTTGCGGTACAGGTAGCCCCACGACGGCTCGCCGTGCAGCAGCAGCACCACGTCGCCGTCTCGCGACCCCTCGCCGTCGCGCGAGGCCTCGTCAACGTACGCCATGCGTAGCCCGCCGCCGACATCCGCGTAATGCGCCTCGTACGGAAAGTCCGGCAGATCCTCGAACCGCTCCTCCGGCGTCCGCACGAACGGGATGCAGTCCGATGTCCAGAGCAGCTCCGCCGAGCCCAGCTCGGTCCCCGGTGGCAGCACGGCCTCGGGGCAGCTGTCAGGACGTGTCGCAGCGACGGGCGAGGTCGAGGGGGTCACGGTGGCGGCGTCCTCACTCTTCTTGTCGTCATCCGAGCATGCGCTTGCCGCGAGGCTCGCGAGGAGGACAGCCGCCACGATGACGGGAACGGCTACACGAGGTGTTGTCATGGATGAGCCTTCTCCGCTGCCAGGTTGTGTTGACGAAGCCTGGCGCGCGCTGAAGGCAGCCGTCCTCCGGACCTCGCCGGGATTGTAGCGGCGCGGTGCCGCACGGGCGACCGGCGATGGATGTGAGAGGTGCGAAGTGAGAAGTGAGAAGTGAGATCCGCGAAACCGACGACAGGCACATGGAGGGCGCTGCCCCATTTTGGGGCATGATCGCATCGACCACAGCGCACAGCCGGGGACGGCTGTGCCACACGAGCCGCGCTGTCAACTGTCCACTGTCAGCTGTGAACTACTACGCCGCCTGCTCCTGCGGCTCCTCCGGCGTCTCCTGCAGATACAGCAGCACCGCCTTCACGCGAGGGTGGGCGGAGTTGTCGCGGCTGAGGTTGAGCTGCCCGAAGATGGCGTTGATGTGGTTCTCGACGGACTTCTCCTCGAGGACGAGCGCGCGGGCGATGGCGGCGTTGTTGTGCCCTTTCGCCATCAGCGACAGCACCTCCATCTGGCGTTTCGTCAGCGCACCCAGCCGCGAGTCCCGCTGGCCCAGCCGCTCGACGACCGCCGGATCCATCACGACGAGCCCGCTCGCGGCGCCGTCGATCGCCCGGATGAGCGTGGCGATGTCGTTCACGGACTGCCGCAGCAGGTACGACCAGCCGGCCGCGCGGAACGCGGGCAGCGCCGACATCGTGCGCCGGTCGGGGTTGTCGCC
>JACRBR010000181.1 GCA_016213125.1 Chloroflexota bacterium
CAGTGAATGCAGGTCAGGAGGTCCGCGGAGCATGGCGCCGTCGCCGACCCGACCTCGACCGTGGCATCGAACGCGTCCTCGAACACGGGAGACGCCGCAAGGCCCGGCGCGTACAGCACCTCGCCCGTCAGCACTCCTAGCGCAGCGTTCGGAACCGGAACAGCGGCTACAACGACATCGGCCTGGTGTACTTCGACGTTGTCCTTCAGCAGGCGTACGCGCACCGGCGTCCCCTCGGGGAACCGCGCGAGGTCGACATTTTGCAGCCGCACCGTGAGCCCGTCGACCGGCGACCAGCTGACCGTTCCGGACGCGGGTTCGGCCGCCGGATCGCTGGGGTCGCCCGTGTGCAGGTTCCCCAGCACGCCGCTTATCGGCTGTGCGGGCGGCAATTCGGGCGCCACCGCGAGCGTTCCCGACCAGTGGAGACACGTCAGCGCATCGGCCGTGCACGGAGCCGCCGCGCTGCCGATGACGATCGTCGCTCCATCGAGATCCAGCGCCGGCGGCGCCGAAGCGGCGTCGAGCACGAACCACAACGCGCCTGTTACCTGGCCGGGTGCTCCTGCTGGAACCGGCTCGATTGTGACCGTGGGATCGCCCGAAGCGAGAACGATTCCAGCCTTCGATATGTCTACGTGCGCCGACGTTCCCTCAGGGAACCGCGCGAGATCCAGGTTGCTCAGCTTCACCTGCAGGCCCGCTGCCGGCGAGTATGCCCCCTCGCCCCGCGCGGATGGCCCGGGCAATCCCGTCACCGGGTCGATGGGCCCCGGGATGGCCGGGTCGCTGGGGTCGCCGCTGTGCTGGTTAGCGAGCGTCGCCTCCAGCGGCGTTGCGCCGGGTACGCCACCGCCACCGGGCCCGGTGAGCGATGCCGCGATGATCGGGTCGGTAGGGTCACCAGTCCCCGTGTACGCGATGGGCGCGGCCAGCCGCGTGATCGATGACGCCTGCGCGGGCAGGGTGCCCAGGAGTCTCGTCGTCCACGGTGCGTTGCCGTAGTTGATGGCGAATTCGCCCTGATCCAGCGGATCGTTGGCCTCACGACCGGGCGACGGCGAAATGTCGTTGTTGTCAGGCACGGGTTCGCCACTCGCGCGGAACAACGACAAGTCGCTGTTGAACAGCAACACCGCCTCCCGGAATGGGTGCGGCTCGCCGCCCGGCGCTGTGAAGATGGAAGCTTGCTCGCCCGACGCTGAGGGCGCGCCCGTGTGGCGGTCGAGCGCGATCGAGCCCTCGGGCTCCACGATGATCGCGCCGAACGCGCCGTGGTGCAGGTGGTGCTGCACGTCCGCATTGTCCTGGAGCAGGGCCGTCCCGTATTCCCTGTCCGCGTACCAGCGATAGGTGATCGTGTCGCCGACGGGCACAGTGGAGTCGACGTTCAGGCCTACATTCGCGCCATCCGAGCCGATTTCATACTGGAGCCGTGCCGGCGTCAAGGAGATGCGGGAACTCACCGGCATCGGAAGGAAGCCGGGAATCTGGTTCTCATCCTTCGGCGGGAACGCCAGGCAATCGGGCAGCGTGGGCACGATCGCATCGCCGGGGTTCCGATCTTCAAACCCGAGCTGTCCTATCTCCAGCGCCTCGAAGCACTGCGGCACCGTCTTTGCAGGATCCAGCGCGTTGGTCAGGTTGACCTCGACGCAATCGCCCCGGTTGACGCGCAGGACGAGCGGTTCGGGACGTTTCGTGCCATCCAGGATCGCCGGCAAGTCATCGTTCAGGGCGAACATGATCCCGTAGGGATCGTGGTCGCCATCCTCGTTATAGACGATGTCCTTGTTGATCGCCGTGACGTCGAAGCGTTTCACGGGCGTGCGGATCCAGCCGGTCTCGGGATTCACCGGGCAGGGAATGCCGGCGGTCCGCTGGAAGTTTCCCACCTCGCCGATGTTGCAGTTCAACCTGCCCGACGGCGTGTCGGGCAACGGTTGCAGCCTGCGAAGGTCGATGCGGCCCGCCTGGTCCTCCAATCCCGGCGGCAAGGCGATGTCCTGCTGCGACGTGTCGCATCCGTAGACGCGCATGATGCCCCAGGCGCCGCCGAACCAGTCGTCCATCGCCCCGAAGGAGTAGAGGTAGTCGCGCAGCCGCAGGCCATACTGGTTTGGATCCTCCAGATCCAGCCCGATTTCGAACGCGAACGTCTCGAGGATCCCGAGGTGCTGTGCGCTCACGATCGACGATTCGGGATCCCTGGGTTCGAACGGCCAGCTCCAGCGATGCAGATTGAACGAATGCGACTCCTCGCCCGTGAGTTGCAGCATGTCGAGCGATATCTTGTCGCCTCGATACGCGCGCAACAGCGGCGTGGCCGGATCGCCCCATCTGCGGGAGTTGAAGATCTCCGATGGATCGGCCCCGCGTCTGGCCTCGAACGGCTCCGCTCGGTAGTTGATGCCAACGGTGCCATAGTCGTTGGTGCTTCCGGGAATATTCGGCGGAAAGATCGGCACCCCGTCGGGCGTCGCGAACCGTGCATCGTCGGCGCTGGAATTGCCCGACGGCTGGAACATCGGCACATGATCTTCCACGAACATCGCGAAGTTCCGGTAATCGTCCTCCGTCCCGGGACAGTGGATATCGACGTACAGACCGACCTTGATCGGCGCGCCCGTCGTCGGATCGTGGAACGTGCAGCCAGCGGGATGCACGGTGTTCCCGCCCCAGAGGCCCGCGTCCTGCTGGACGTTGGGGAAAAAGTGGTCGTGGAACATATTCGACTTGATGTCTGTTTGGATATAGCTCTGGTACTTGATGGTCTGACCGGGATCGGCCCCCTGATCGTAGTTCCACCCGTTCGCCGTGCCGTCGGTGCCCAGGACGTCGAAGAACTCGAGGTGCGGATGGCGTCCAACCTCGTTCGTGACCTGAAGTGGGTCGTAGACGTTGCCTCCGTACAGCTCTGGCAGCCGATTTGTGAAGGACCATTCGACGCAATCGCCGACGTTGAGCAATGCTGAGAAGGGCTCAGGCGCACGGATGCCCGCTAACGTATCAGCGATATGTTCATCCAGGATGTAGATGCGATGCTGCGGGAATCCCCATTGCAGGTCTTCGTTATATTCGACGGGCAGCTGAATGGCCGAGAAGTCGAAGTGTTTGCGCGGGGCACCCTCCGGGCAAGGGTTCACGAAGAACGCGCCCGGCTCCTTTCGTGCCGTAAGCGACGCATCGATCTCTAACTGGGTCGGCGGGAAGGGGCCGGCCGCATCGCGATCGGGAACGCCCAGGGGTGGCTTCGGCGCCTTGAAGCCGAACGCTCCAGGCACGAAGAACGGGAACCCGGGCTTCTCGAGCGTCGGCGCGGGCACGATAGGGGCCGCGGGCACGGGTGCGATCGGCAGCACGGGTTCGCCGTCCGGGAGGACGCGGGTTCCATCCTCGGTCACATCATGAACCCGATGGAGCCCCCACATGCCGGTGGCAAAGTGCGGATACAAGTGGCAGTGAAAGATCACATCTCCGATGGTCCCCTGCTGGCTGCCCGCCCCACCTTCCGGCACCAGCGGGTAGTTCGCCCCGGGACCGATGGCCTGCACATCCACCATGTTGCTGACCTGTGTGATGAAGTCCGGCCTCGAGATGTTTGAGATCCCACCCTCATCACCTGGCTCCGTGGGCCAGCGGTGGATGTGCCAGTGGAAGGTGTGCGTCTCCTTCTCGGCCCCGTGCACGAGGCGGATCATCATCGGCTCATTGCGGTAGGAGTGCATCACGAGATCGCCACCGCCGGGATCACCGAACGGCCACGAGCTGAGCGCGGTTTCTTCGCCGACGCACGTGACGGTCGCGTTGTTGCTCATGGGCTGGCTGATGTTGCACCCGAGCTCCGCCCGATTGAAGCCGGGCTCCGATCGGTAGTTAAACCCAAACCACTCCATGATGAAGGGCTCTTCGTTCCCGACGACGTCGTCGAACGCGTGCATGATGCCATCGCCGGTCCCGTCCAGCAGCGCGCCCTTGGTGAGGATGCTGGCCTGCTCCGCGGTGGGCGTGTGACAGCCACGCTCGCGCTCCAGCGCCGCGTTCAGCACCGGGGGAGCGCCGATGGGATCGGGCTGGGTGCCGCCGGGCGGAGCCGGCGGCGACTCCGGAGGGTCTGGTTGAGCCGGGGCAGGCTCGATGGCGGCGCAGAACCGGGTCATTGAACCCGGGTCGGCTTCTATCTCATCGTGCATCATCAAGACGAACTCGCGGTAGCTGGTTCCGTTCGAGTCGGAGATGATGGCCCGCGTGCCACTGCGTACCGGCTCGCCCGTGTTCACGTCCAGCCACAGCGAATCTTCGGGCTCTACGACAAAGGTCCCGAACGCACCGAAGGCGTTCGAGCCGACGTAGTTCAGGAACTTCGTGCTCGTGGCCGAAAGGTCCGCCGCGTCCTGGAACAGGTACTCGCCCTGTTCATCCGCGTACAGGCGGTAGGTCACCATCTGGCCCGGCGAAGCCACGGACGAGGGATTGTTCCCGGCGACGGTGCCGTCTGACGTCTTCACGTCGTAGGCCAGGCCGGTGAAGTGCATTGAGGCCGCAGGCTGGAGCGTGGGATCGAACGTCTCCAGCGGGTTGTGCGGCTCGCTGAGCGATGGATGGATGGTCTCGCCCGGCAGCTCAAAGATGCGGTCTGCGTTCGGGACCATGCGCGGGGGGTCTTCGTTCAAACGGTTCGTGAAACGCACCTCGACGCAATCGCCCAGGTTCGCGCGCAGGACCAGCGGCTCGATGACGTCTTTCTGGTTGAAGGGATCGGCAGCGCTCATCCAGGTGGCCCGCGCCGTGGCGATGTTTTCGTCCAGAATGAACATCCGTCCTTCAGGCACGACGTCGCCGAAGCGGTTCAGCGCGATGGGCAGGTGGATCAGCGACGCGTCGTAGGTCCGTAGCGGCGCCCCCGCCGGGCATACTTCGGTCGCGCCAACGGCCCGGATGGGCGCGGGGCGCGTGAGCCAGACGCCCGCCATCGCCACGACGAACAACAGCACCGCGAGCGTCATCAGCCACGCGAGCGGCATGCCAAACGGCCCCGCGATCGGGCGTCCGGCAGCGCTCCACGTAAAGGCGGACACGTCGATACCGGGGCTTCGCCAGTGCCTTGCGTCGGCGCGTCGGGGCACGCGAGCCCCACCGGCACGTTCAGCCCGGTCGTGAAGCTCTGGCGAGAATCGCTGTACCCCCATCACAGTCCTCCGCATCGTGCGCTGTGCCCCCGCGCGGGGCTCCGTCCTAACGTGACCGCTTCCTGCGGTCCTGTGTTCTCATCCCGAACGCCGCCAACCCCAGGCCCGCCGCCGCAGCAGCCAATCCAAACAGCGCCACGACCGCATGTGCCCCACCCGTTCTTCCGGGACCACCGGTGTCGGGTAGGACGCGGTTGCCGCCGGCCGTGCTGGAACCTGCCACGCGGGTCTCCAACGCGACGCCGGTCGCGGTGGCGGCCGCCGTTCGGGTGCCTGCCACCACGCTGGTCTTCGTCGCGGTGCTGGTCGCGGTGCGAGTCTTCGTGGCTGAGGCTGCGGCCGTCGTGGTGTTGGTCGGCGCCTTCGTGCTTGTGGGCGTCGGAGTGGCCGTGGACGTGGCGGTGTTCGTGGGTGCCGCCGTGTTGGTGGCGGTCGACGTGGACGTGTTCGTCGGCGTGCTCGTGTGCGTCGGCGTGTTCGTGGCGGTCGACGTGGCCGTGTTCGTCGCCGTGTTCGTGGGCACCGGGGTAGTTGTCGGCGTACTTGTGGTCGGCTCGGTCGGCAGTGGGCTGGGCGTATCGGTGAGCCCAACGCTCAGCGTCGGCGTCGCCGTGGGCGTTTCGGTCGCGAGCGGCGTGATCGATCCCAGTGCGCCCGGCGTGGCGCTCGGCTCTGGGGTATCCGTTGGAGTAGGCGGCGGCGTGTTGGTGGCGGTGGGCACCGGCGTGTTGGTCGGTGTCTGGCTGGGCTCCGGCGTGTTCGTCTGGGTGGGAGTCGGCGGGAGTGTGCTCGTCGCGGTTGGAACAGGCGAGTGTGTCGGCGTTGGTGTATCGGTCGCGGGCGGGGTAGCCGTCGGCGCGGGTGTGTCCGTAGCAGGCGGGGTCGCCGTCGGCGTGTTTGTGGGCGTATTGGTCGCCGTGCTTGTCGGCGTGTCTGTTGGCGCGGCGGTGGGCGTGGTGGTCGCCGTGCTCGTCGGGGTGTCGGTAGGTGCCGGCGTGTTCGTGGGCGTGTCGGTCGGCGTTGGGGTGTCGGTTGGCGTGTTGGTGGGCGTATTCGTGGGAGTGTCCGTCGGGGTGTTGGTGGCCGTGTTGGTCGGCGTGCTCGTCGGCGTGCTCGTCGGGGTGTCCGTCGGCGTCGCCGTTGGCGTAGAGCTCGGTGTCGGCGTGTCGGTCGGCGTGTTCGTGGGCGTCGCCGTCGGCGTATCCGTCGGCGTGTCCGTTGGCGTCGGCGTGCTCGTAGGCGTGTCGGTGGGAGTTGGGGTGTCGGGTGGTGGGTTGGTGGGCGTATTCGTGGGAGTGTCCGTCGGGGTGTTGGTGGCCGTGTTGGTGGGCGTGTTGGTGGGCGTGCTCGTCGGTGTGTCCGTCGGGGTCGGCGTGTGGGTGGCCGTGTTGGTCGGCGTATTCGTGGGAGTATCCGTCGGCGTGTGGGTAGGTGTGTGTGTTGGCGTATCTGTAGGGGTCGGCGTAGGCGCCAGGATCGCCACGCCGGCACACGACTGGCCGGCGCTCACCGGGACGCCGTCCGCTTCGGCCGTCACCTCGGCGCAGTTGTTCGCCACATCGATCGCCACCGCCGCCTGGAAGATCACGCTGATCGACCGGCCTTCGCCCGCCTCCCACGTACCGACTCCCCCACCATCAGGGTCCGGGGCCAGGTCGGCCCAGCGCAGCTCGCCCAGCGTCTCGTCGACGAAGTCCGGAGCCGGGCTCGCACTGCTAAAGTCGAGCGCAATCGGATTGTAGTGGTCTACGACATCGACGTTTTCGAGTGTGACGTCGTGAAGGTTCGAGACCGCAACTGCGAACGTGACCGTCTCACCGGTCACAGCCGGGTCGCCGCTGGTGAGGCTCTTCTCGATGTTCAGCGCGCAGATCACGCCTGCGATGTCCTGGAACAGCGCACCGATTTCGGAAGGATCGCCCTCGAAATAGTGGGCCGGAGATGATGCCATGGTCTGCAGCAGCGTTGCGTCCTGCTCCGAGCCGACATCGTACGCGACGACGAAGAGGGCAGTTCCCGTACTCTTCGTCTGCGTCGCCCAGTAGCGGGCGTATACATCGGCTCCATCGCCGCTAAACGACGCGCCTGCCGAGATGAGGCCATCGCGCTGGACAGCCAGCTCGTCGCTGTGGCCAGGCAGAAAGGTGGTGCCTGGGTTCAGGGCGAACGCGCCGTTGCCGTCCGCATCCAGATACAGCGTGCCATCAACGATCTGGAGGTTCGGCGTCACACCTGGGTGCTGTGACGCGAACGCCGCGACGAACGAGTAGTCGTCCGTGCTGTCGTTGTTGTTCCCGTCCTCGTCGGCGTCCAGCGCATTGCGGCGCTGGGTATCGGTATCGACCTGCCAGAGGCCGTTCACGACCACGAAGTCAGCGCCATCGCCCGTGAAGTCGACGGAGAGATCGTCGCCCGCGTCGACGATGCCGTTGTCGTTCACGTCGATGTAGACGTCATCTTCTGCCGCGGAGCCATCCGCATCCCCGGGCCGGTTCGCCGCACCATCGGAGAGCAGCACCATGTAGTCGCGCTGCGTGCCCGTTAGCTGCTGCTGGCCAAGCAACACGCCCCGGCCCATGTTCGTCAGCCCGTTGGCGCTGTAATCTTTGATCGCAAGCCGTACGGCCGACGCACCTGTACCGAGCGCTGCATCCACCTGCGCGCTGCCGGCGCTGAACCCCGTCAGCGCCATCCGGTGGGGCGCGAGGTTCGTGTCCGAGGGGCCGCCGGCGAATATGTCGACGAAGCCGACGGCGGCGGCCTGCGCATTTTCGAGTTTGTCCGCGACGTCGTCCATGCTCCCGGAGTGATCGAAGACCAGCGAGACGTCGGCCGCGACCGGGCATAGCGGCGGCGCGGTCTGGACGCTCACGGCGGGCGCGCCCCAGATGTTGCGCGGCGATCCGATCAGCAGGAGCGTCAGCAGCACGCCGCCGGCAAGGGCAACGAACGAATGCAGGCGAAATGGTAGTTGGATCATGCCCTCCGTCTCACGCGCGGACCGAACCGCGCATGATGAAGTTCCACGCTGACAGCGGGGTGCCCTCCGCTTCATCTACCGAGACGGGGTTTGCAGGCGAACCTGTTTGAGACCCGATTCTTGCAGAACAAACGAGGCACCACAATACCTTTGGGGCATTTCAATAGTGTCCTCTACGCTTATTCCGTCAAGGTTCTCCACACAGCGTTAACGTCGCAGGAAATCTCTGAACATCATCCATCTCCACCGTATCCTGTGGGTCTTTTTCGCGATACCCACGTAGTGGGGGTGCCGCGCGTGATTGTTTCCCCGGCAATTACCTCGCGATCGACCGTATCCTTTCCCTCTCCCGGGGGGATACCCACGTAGTGGGTAGGCGCACAGGAGAGGGAAGCGCAAGAGCATGAGGCGCTGCGGTCACTGCTGGCACCGTTACCGGAGCGGGCGCAGCTCCGGCGATCCGATGCGCGGGGAACTGCGGGCGGAGCGCGCGATCGCCGAGATCGCAGGCCGCATCTTCGCCGATCCCGGCGCGCAGGACCTCTGGCTCCTGTTCTGCTGCACTTGCCGGGAGACTCGGGTTGTGCCCGTACGGGCGTGGCTGGAGTCAAACCTGGGCTGACGGCTGCCTATCTCTGCGCCCCGCGCGCAGGGTAACCCTGGCTCCGCGAACGACCATCGACCCCTGGCTCCTCCTGTGGAACAACCCGGGAGGGGCTATGACGTACCGGCGCCGGCAGGTTAGGATGTGTGCCAGCGGATCGGTATCAGCGCAGGGAGGTTGCTGCGATGGGTGACAAGAGCCCCAAGAACAAAGAGAAGAAGAAGCCGAAGAAGGACGCAAAGGCGGCCAAGGCCGCGAAGGCAGCCAAGAAGTAACACGACCGATCGCAACGCTCGCCCAGCGACGTCTCCGCGCAACGGGGCGTCGCTGGGCCTCGCCTACTCCAGCCCATCCCGCGCCACCGCCAATGCAGCGAGCGGACCGTGAGCGCGCACCGTGAGCGCGCACAACACCACGCGAGCGCGTTAGTCCGGTAGACGCGAGTTGTAGCTGGAGATTGCGCTGTTCGCCGCCTTCGCCGCGTTGCTCAGCGCCGTGGCAGGATCGGTGCCCTGCAGGAGCATCGACTCAAGGCCTTCGACGATGGCCCGGCGGACCTCGCTGAACGGGCCGATAACGGCGCCGGAGTTCGCGACGGTGACCTCATCCCCTGAAAGCTGGTCGTAGGCGACACGGAACTGCGGGTTCGCCGCCCAGAACTCCTGGATTGCGGGAAGCTGGGCCGCCGATTTGCGCAGCGGGATGTAGCCGCTACCGATGTGCCATTCGGCCTGCTGCGCGGGCTCGTTGAGCCATCGGGCGAAGATGCGGGCCGCCTCTTGCTCGACGGGCGACGACTTGTTGACGATGAAGAGCGAGGCACCGCCGACCACGACGCCGCCGTCGCCGCCGGCCATCGGCGAGACAGCGACCTTCACATCGGGAAACTCGCCGCTCTCCAACACACCGAAGACCGACCGCATCGCAGCGGACGAACCGTGGGTCATGGCGGAATCCCCGGCACCGATCGTGAGGAGCGTGTCCGCACCGCTCGGATTGCGCCCGACGTTCACGGCGAGACCGTCATCGACCATCGAATCGAGCCATGTGAAGAGCTCGCGGCCGGCGTCGCTGTCGAATGCCACTTCCGTGGCGCGGGCGGTGCGGCCGTTATCGTTGTTCACGATCTGCTGGTTGAACCTGGAGAGCCAGTTCTCGATGGACCACGAGTGCATCTCGATGGCGATGCCGTGGTCGGTGACGCCGGTATCGACGAGCTTCTGCGAGTAGGCGCGCACTTCATCGAGCGTGGCCGGAGGATCAGCGGGGTCGAGGCCGGCCTTCTGGAAGGCGAGCGAGTTGTAGTAGAGGACGTCGGCGGCGGCGGTGAAGGGGTACGACCACAGATCGCCGCCCACGCTCCAGTAGGCGACGACGCGGGGCAGGTAGTCACTGAGGTCGTAGTTCTCCGCATCGATGCAGTCCTGCGCACGCGCGACGCTCCGGCTGTCGATGACGCGCTGCGTCTCGAAGTCGACGACCTGGACGATGTCCGGGAGGGCTCCACTGCGGAGGGCGGCGAGGTACTTCGAGGTGCTCTCGTCGTAGCTGCCCTGGAAGGCGGCGGTGACGCGAATCTTGTCCTGGGATGCGTTGAACTCATCGACCATGCGGAGCAGCGTGTCCTGATTCGCGGCCTGCTCGGCGAACCAGAAGTCGATGTTCACGGGGGAAGACGCTTGATCGACGAGACCGATCGGGCATGTACCCAGTTCGGGTCC
>JACRBR010000028.1 GCA_016213125.1 Chloroflexota bacterium
GCATCGTCCCGCACATCGCCCTCGAAAATCAGGCACTCCGAGCCGGCGTCGCGGCAGAGCTGCTGAAGCTCCCGCAGTTCATCCCCGGTGCCAAGCCCGTAGCCCGGGTACGCGAGCGGCTTCGCCACGTCGAATGCCGCGATGCGCGCGCCCGCTCGCGCGAGCGCCAGCGCCGCCGCGCGGCCCTGTCCGTGGGCGGCGCCCGTGATGAAGGCGACCTTCGACGCGAATTCCCGCTCTCCCATCAGCCCTCTCCGGTGCCGCTTGCCACGCTATCCTTGCGGTACTCCGTAAGGTACTCGTCGAGATCGACCTCGAGCGCGTTGTTGACGATGTTGGTCGCCACCATAAGCGCCCCGAACGCCGTGAGCGCCACGATCTGCTCCTCGTCGAAGAACATGGCCAGCCGCTCGTACACCGCGTCCGGCACGCGCGCGAACGGTTTCGCGAGCTGCTGGCCGTACTCGACGACGGCCGCCTCCCGGTCATTGAGCGTGAAGTCGTCCGGATTCTCGCCCGCGTCGATGAGGATCCGGCGAAAGAACGTCGAGCAGATCAGGCAGTCGTTCTCCGACGAGATGGCGTGCGCGAACAGGTTCGTCAGGCGCTCGCCCAGGAAGGGCGCCACGGTGTCCCGCAGCGGATACCACTCCATGAGCGCGTGGAACGCAGGCATCGAACGGAGCAGCGTGCGCTTCATGTTCGTGATGCGCCCGTGCTCGCCGACCACCCGGTCGTACGCCGCGCGGACCTCCGGAGTGGCTGTCGTGTGTTCGACGGGACGGATACGCGCCATGCGCCTGCCTCCTGGGCGTGTGCAGCTTACCCCGCGCAGCGTCACTCAAGAACCATGCCCCGCGGGCGTACGCGGATCGTGTGCGAGCAGGACACGGACTTCCCTTGGGCCACCGGCGGCCAATCAGCGCGCCGCGCCGCCGTAAGGGTCAGATCAGGCCTCCCGCGACTCGAAGAGCCAGGACGCGATGGTAACCGGCAGCGCCATCCACATCAGCAGCGCCGCGCTGAGGATGACGGTGGCATTCGCGCGGCCGACACGCTCCATCAGGTACGACCCGAACGGGCCGAGGATCTGCAGGTCGGGCTCGAGCTGGATGATAGCCAGCACCCGCACGATCTCGATCGGGTTCAGCAACAGCGCGGCCAGCAGCCCGCCGCCGTGCATCGACGTGGCGGAGACCATACCGATCAGGATGAGGTCGAACGCGAAGGCCACGACAAACCACACAAGCATCGCAAGGCCGAGTGCCTGAGCGCGCGTCTTCGAGACGGCCGACAGCGCGAGCCCGATGCCCGTCATCACGACGATAAGCGCGATCACGAGCGCGAGGAACAGCACGTACGTGCCGACGTCCATGGCGGATGTCTGGAGCGCGATGACGACCCCCGCGACCCCGAACCCGAGCGTCGTGGCGAGCGCAATCGAGGCCGCGAGGCCGAGGTACTTCCCCGCGAGCACCTCCCAGCGATCGAGCGGTTGCGACAGCAGGTAGGTGAGCGTCCCGCGCTCGCGGTCGCCCGCGATGGCGCCGGAGCCGAGGGTGAGCGCGGCCAGCGGCGCGAGCAGCAGGCAAAGGTTCAGCAAACTCGCCGTCGTCCGGCTAAAGTTCTCGAAGCCGACGCTGCCGAGGTTTCTCTGACCCAGGTAGGAGAGGCCGAGCGCCAGTAGCGTGAAGAGCACGGCATACGCGATGAGCCAGGTGCTGCTCACGGCGTCGCGGATCTCCTTCCGGGCGATGGTCATGACGGCGTTCATGCGCGCTCCTCCCGCGCGGCCGGATCGGGTTCGGATGCGGCCAGCAGCATCTCTTCCCAGGGCAGCGCGGCGGGCGTCACGCGCTCGGCGGGGATGCCGGCCACGAGCAGCGCGCTCATGAAGTCGCCGGGCGAGTTTCCGTTGAGGTTGACCACGAATCGATTGCCTCGCACCCGGGCGGACAGCTCGCCCACCGACCCGGCGAAGGCGAGCCGGCCACGGTCGAGGACCAGCACCTGGTCGGCGAGATGTTCGAGGCTGTCGAGGACGTGCGTGGACAGGATAATCGTCTTGCCCTCGCCTCGAAGCCGGCCAATCATCTCGTGGAGGTCGCGGCGGCTGTGGGAATCCAGGCTGGAGGCTGGCTCGTCCAGAAGCAGGACCGGCGGATCGGAAAGGGCGGCCGCGGCCAGAGCCAGGCGCTGGCGCATGCCCCCCGAGAGCTCGCCGACCTTCATCGCTGATTGTGCGCTGAGATTCGCTGTCTCCAGGGCCCAGCCAACGCGCTCCTTCCCGACGCGCCGCAGCTCGGCGATGAAGGAGAGCGCCGCGGCGCACGTGTCCTGCTCGCCGAAGGCCGGGATCTGGGGGACGTACCCGATGTTCCTGCGCGCGTCCTTGCCGCGGGTGCGCGTGGGGACGCCCTCGACCTCGACCGCGCCCTCGAATGGGACGACGCCGAGCAGGCACTTGAGGGTGGTGGTCTTGCCGGCGCCGTTTCCCCCGAGCAGTGCCACGCAGCTGCCGTGACGCACGTCGAACGTGATGTCATCGAGCACGCGTACGGAACCATAGCTCTTGCCGAGATGTTGGACGCTGACCGCGAACCGGGACTCCATGTGCATTCGCTCCTTATGCGGCAAGCCCACCTCGGGCATGGCGGCGGCCAACGCGGCCGGGAATCAGCGCCCCGTCGCGGAAGCCACCCAGGGCGATGATGAGCGCGGCCGCGAATCCGGCGAGCAGTGCGCTGGCGATCAGCAGGGGGACGTTCCGCCCACTGCCGCCGGGTAACGTCAGTCCGGTGGGCGGCTCCTGCAGCGGGTAGCCGTCTTCGATGACGGCGTTGTAGCGGTACACCGGGAACATGTCGGCCGCCAGGTCGATGGCCTCCTGCGCGGGTGTGAACTGAAACAGCCGCAGCGTTTCGTCCTCGCCGAGCCTGCCGGCAAAGGCCGGACGCGGGCGATAGGGCTGGTCGCCGACGCCGTCGCCGGCCTGGTCGTAACCGCGGTAGTCGCTCCAGTAGTTGCCGCGACCGTTGCTCGACCAGACCGCGCCAGCCGGGAGTCGGGGCTGTTGGCCTCCCGATTCGACGGCGCCGCCGGCCTCACCGGTGGTGTGGTCGGACATGGCGCGTCGCGTAAGCTCGCCACCGATCGCCTGTACCTGGATGCCGTTGTCGATGACCGAGTTCTCTACGAAAGTGATGGGCGCATTCGACGTCAGGCCGATGCCGACGTCGTTCAACGCAAGGAGATTGTTCCTGAACACGGCGGTAGCGCCGGCGGCCTGTGGCGTGTCTTCGATGAACAGGCCGTACTTGTTGCGCACCAAGCGATTGTCCTCGACGAAGATGTTGTCGGTCTCTTTCAGCAGCATGCCGGCGCCCGTCGCGCCCGCGCGGTTGTTGGAGAACTCATTGCCCTTGACGACGAGATCACGAGAGAACATGAGCACGGCGCCGGACAGGTTGTCTGTGAAGGCGTTGTGGACCATCTTGTTGTTGTGGGCGTACATGAAGTGCAGCGCGTAGCGGCTGTCCGACACGCGGTTTTCGCCGATGACGTTGTTCGGCGAGAATTCCAGGTGGATGCCATCGGCGGCGTTGCGGATGTCGTTGTCGTAGACCGTGGACCTCGAGACTTCCCAGAGGTAGACGGCATGCCCTCGCCGCTCGATCGCGGTGTCAGCACCGGTGTCGATGTCGTTGGCCTCGATCAGGCTCTGCTCACTACCCGTGATGTGGATACCGGCGTGCGCCTGCCGGACGCGATTACCTGAGATCGTGACCCGGTCCGCGTCGCGCACCTTGATGGCCGCGGGCTCCTGCGAGATGTTGCGGCCGCCATTTTGGACAACAAACCCCGAAAGGACGGCGTCATCGGCGGTGATGGTCACGACATCGCCCTGACCATCACCGTCGATGACGGGCCACTCCCGGCCTATCAGCGAGACGGGTTTATCGATCACAATCCGCTCGTGGTAGGCGCCGCCCGAGACGACGATGATGTCCTCGGGCCGGGCGGCGTCGATACGCTGCTGCAGCGTGAGCGAGGATCCTCCCGTGTCCTGCGCGGACGCGCGTGCCTGGACGAGCAGCGGAAGACCCGCGAGCGCGAGCAGCAGGATGACTTTCAGCGCTGTGGCGCGTCCTTGCCCATGGGACGGGACGGTGCCGCGGGCACCCTGCGCTGAGGCCTGCTTCCGTACGCGCAGGCGGCTGGCGAGCCGCCCCAGCAGCGGGCCGGCCGTGATCACGAGTGCCGCGCCAAGCATGAGATAGAAGCCGGGCTCGAACTGTGTCTCTGAGTGGAAGTTCCAGACCTTGGTGGAACCGAACACCTTTGGAGTGAAGGATCCCGTGTTCAGTGCGGCGTGCGGGTCCATCGTGTGGCCGTAGCGATAGAGCCAGAACTGGAGGTCCGCAATGAAGAAGAGCGGCATCACCCAGAATCCCGCAATGAGCAACAGGCGCAACCAGCGGCGCTGCCAGGCGACGAACGAGCCGAGCACCGTCCCCGCGATGAGCGCCGCGATGCCCGGCACGAACAGCTTCATCTCTGTGACTTCCTTGATGGGCTTCATCCCGATGTAGTGGTTTAGCCCGTTGATCTCACGCAGGTCGTCATAGTAGCTGTTGGGGTCTTCGGCGAATTTGTAGCCGTACGCCTTCATCACGAGCCCCGCGGGATACTGGGGCGCGACGAGTTCCATCCGCCACAACGGGAGAAAGACCGCGCCCGCCAGCATGGCGCACGCAAGGAGTGCGGAAGTGATCCACGGTATGTCGGGCCTGGCGAAAAGCTTGCTCATGGGTCTGCTCCAAGAGGACGGGGGCGAGAGCAGTGCCCTCGCCCCCACATTCTTCCGGTGTTCAGGGCGCAGCCACGGCTGACCCTGCCGGCTCCACCAGGAGCCAGCCGGCCATCTCCAGGTGCAGCGCGGAACAGAACTCCGTGCAGTAGAAGTTGTACGCGCCCGCCTTACTGGCGATGAAGTCGAAGTTCGTGGTTTCGCCCGGCTCCAGGCTGGCCTGCACGTTGTACTGCGAGATAGCGAAGCCGTGCGTGGCGTCCTTGGTTTGCTCGATGTTGGTGACGTGAAGGATCACCCGATCGCCCTCCTTCACACGCAGGATGTCCGGTGTGAAGTGGCTGCGCTGGGCTGACATCCACACCTCGACCGTGTTGCCGTTTCGTTCGACCTTCTCCTCGCCGGCAACGATAGCGTTGGTGCTCGTCGTCATCGTGGTGGGATCCGTGCCGGCCGGGTAGATGTCGAGGGCCTTCAGTTTGTCGGCCTTGATGATCTGCGTGTAGTGGGGCTCGCCGACGCCGATCGGCATGTCGGCGATCATCTCCATCTTCTCCGTGCCGCCGCCCTTGAGGTCGATCAGCTGGAAATTCTGCGGGTGCAAAGGACCGACGGTGAGGAAGCGGTCGATGGACCACTTGTTCAGAGCGACGAGGTACTTGTCGTCCGGGGTGACAGTGTCGCCTTCGGTGATGGCCAGGTGGCCGATGTTGTAGTGCACCGGGATCTTGTCGACCAGCGTGAACGGCGCCTCGCCCGTCTTTACGACATCGTCGCCCAGCGTGAACTTGGCGACGGCGCTCTCCAGGAACAGGCTGGTGTAGCCATGGCCCTGGCTGTCGAACTGCGTGTGCAGCGGACCGGCGCCGACTTCCACTTGGCCCGCGACGACTGAGTCGAACTTCAGGATCGGGATGCCAAACGCGTCCTGGCCTTCGAAGTCCTTCGCGTCAGCCGCGGCCTTGATCTTGTTGAAGTCGTAGACCGTCACATGCGGGTCCAGCTTGCCACCCACCACCATGTAGCGGCCGGAAGGATCGACGTCGATGCCGTGCGGGCTCTTCGGCTCCGGGATGAGGTAGAAGATGCCCTCGGCGGCGGCCGTTTCAAGGCTGATGACGTTGATGCCGTTGATCTTCTCCGCCTTGCCGGCCTTCACGACCTCTTCGGCCTTCTTCCAGTTGATGGCGTGCAGGTAGTCGAAGTTATTGCGGGAAGCGCCCGCTTCGAGCGAGTTGCCGCCTTCCGAGATACCGCCGGTCGCCATTTCCGTGTTGAAGGAGCCGATGAAGCCCCAGCCTTCGCTGACCTTCTTCCCGGAGTCCGCGAGATCTTGCGTGTACGGCGGCAGCTCCACTTCGAAGCTTTCGTCGAGGTTGATACGCCCGGTGGCCTGGTCGATCTTCAGCCAGGCCGAGGCGCCGCGGTACTTCTGCTGGTACTCGGTCAGGTCCGCGTAGGAGCCGGCAGGCCAGGGCTCCGGGAACTTTGAGGATACGTGCACGTACTCTGAGTTCGGTGTGACGAACATGCCGCCGTGAGAGGTCTGGATGTTCGGCACGGCCACCAGTTGCTTGGTGCGGAAGTCGCGCAGGTCGATCATGCCCACGCGGCCATTGGCGCGATCGTTGATGTAGAGATAGCGTCCGTCGTACTCGCCGCCGGTCTCGCTGAGGGCGGGATGGTGCGTATCGCCCCAGGTGAGGTCGGTATCCGCCGGGATGGTGGGATTGCCCTCCGCCAGTGTTTGTTCGCCCCAGTCGGCACCGTAGCCATAGCCCTGCCAGGGCTCCGGGCTGAAGACTGCGATGACCTTCAGGATGCGCATCGAAGGCATCCCGATGACGAGCACCTGGCCCGAGTGGCCGCCTGATGCGAACATCACGTACTCGTCGTGGCTCCCGGGAGGCACGAACTGTTGAAGCGCATGCTTCATATCTTCCGGCGTCAGCCCGCGTTCCTGGGCTATCGCGTCCAGGTCGGCATTGCCGCTGGAGGCCCCTTTCTTGTCGTTGTCGCTGCAGGCTGCGCTTGCGGTGAGCGCCAAGAGAACCATCCCTGCGAACGCCGCCACGAACGCTGTTTTCGCCCTGAGCTTCATGGATTCCTCCCCTGAAAGGCTTGATGCATTACTTGCTGCACATATCGTCCCGACTAACGTCCGTGCCTTAAAGGGCCGGTAGGCATGGATTGTGAGGAATTTCGCAAGCAGGGGGCGGGCCGTATGGCCCTCCCGCCTCGCCCGCGCGGATTCAGGGGCCCTCTGGCCTGGTACCCCTGGACATCCGGCACGGGTGCCAGCCCGGGGATGCGGCTACCTTGTCAGCCATACCGAAGTTAAGACACAAAGAACTGGAGGAGGAACGCGTGCGACACACAAGTTTCAAAGGAGCGCTGGTCGCGATGCTCGTAGCGGCCGCCGTTGGGCTGTCGGCCGCTGCGTGCGGCGGCGGGAGTGACGACGGAAACGGCGGCGAGCCCACGAAGGCCCCCGCTGCGACCTCGGCCGCAACGTCCGCATCCGGTACGGAGCCGGCATCAAACGGAGGAGCGGCCAGCACGATCGACCTGGTGGCGAAGAACACGTTATGGGACAAAACGGAACTGGAGGCGAAGGCGGGGAAGGTGACGTTCAACGTCGACAACCAGGATGCCGGCCTTGTGCACAACCTCCACATCTACAAGGGGAAGGATGCGGACGGCACTGACCTGGGGGCGACCGAGCTGGAGGCTGGCCCTGTGAAGCAGAAGCTCGAGTTGGAGCTGGAGGCGGGTGAACACTTCTTCACCTGTGACGCCCACCCGGCAACGATGTCAGGAAAGCTCGAAGTCGAGTAGCGGCCAGAGCAGCCCCAGAGTGAGAAGAGTGAGGACCGCCCGCCGGGGCGGTCCTTCTCGCTACGCGCTCGCTACTGCGGCGTTGGCGTCTCGATGTCGGAGTGCTCACGCGCCCGCATCATCGTGCCGTTCGGCATCACGTGCCATGACCGGCTGACTTCCATCATCGCCTGCGTCATGTCGTCCGCCGTGCAGCCGGCGGGCATCTCGGGCGAGACCTGGTCGGCGCTATTCCGATCGGCTTGCGCGATGGCCTTCTGCATCGTCGCAACGAGCGCGTCATGGTCGCACGTCGTCGTAGCCGGGTCACCCGACCGGCTCCACGACACCGCCAGCACCACCGCCGCGCCCGCGATCAACACACCACCAACCGCCGGGACAACCCAACGCATCAACGAGCCTCCAGGTAGAGGGTGGCAGGTCTCCGAGTGAGATTCCAGCGGCTGATTCGGTCCCGCGCGTCATCGCCGAGGACCGCGGCCTTGGTGGTCGCGTCGCTCGGCTAACAAACGCCCGCGATTCCACGGGCCGTCCCTTTGGTCGCTCCCGCCCGTCCCAGTCAGGCCGCCTTCAAGATCCCTTCCCGCTGAGCTCCTGGATCGTATCCATGACCTCGTCAGTCGATGCGCGCATGCTGGGGTAGTCTTGCCACCAGAGGATCTCGCCAGCCTTGTCGATGAACACAAAGGTGTGGTTCGGCTTGTTCGCGTGCATGCCAAAGCCGAGCATGTTGTATTGCCGTGAGACGCTTCTGTCAGAGTCGGAGAGCACGGGCATCGTCAGGTTCCAACGGCTGACTTCGTCGCGGATGAGGCCGGGCGGGTCCACCATGATGTTGAAGAACTCCGTGTCTGCGGCCGCCAGGTCGGCGCGACGCGTCTGGATGTCGTGGGCCTGCTGCCAGCAGGGCGCACAGCCGTATCCTTCGTTGAAGTACAGCAAGACGTTGCTCTGACCCTTGTAGGACGAGAGGGTCACCGGCTGTCCGTTCACGGACGGCAGTGTGAAGTCAGGCGCCATACCTGTGAGCGGCGTGGCGTTGCCGACGTCATGAGCGGCGCCCCGGGAAAGGACGACGAGGATGCCGGCCAGTACCACGAACGAGGCACTGATCGCGACGAACATGATCGACTGTGCGACGCCTCTCCGTCGCCGCCGTTGAACCCGGATCGCCTGCCCGGTACGCAGCCTGGCACCGGTCGTTGATCTGTTAGCCATGATGCACCTCCTCGGATGTTGTGGGAGCGCGTCCGGTTGCGTCCGGTAGCACCAGGACGCCTGATATGTGCTCTGACTGATCGCGTCCTGCGTGGCGGCGCGGAAGGATGGACCCGTGCAACCGGGCGGCGAAGGGTCTGCACAGGATGGCCGCGGCGCCCGGAAACGCGGTTGCGAGCAAGAAGATCGTGGCAGAAGCGAGAAGGGCGGCGAAGACGACATCGGGCACGCCCCCGACGATCGACACGAAGCGATCGGCCGCGCCCGTGAGCCATGCGCTGAAGCGCACCTGCGCGCCGGACGCGGCTGTGGCCTCACCCGTGAACGCAAGAACGACGATCAGGACGCCCATGCTGACGAACATCACGCCGGCCAGCAGGTTCGTGGTGTGGATGGAGCCCCTCAGACCGGCGATCGCAACTGGGAGCCGCCGCCCACGAACGACGGGGTGATTGGACAGCTCGAGCCGGTCCCAGAAGTAGGCGAGCGCCAGCAGCGGCGCGACCATGCCAAGGATGTAGGCGCTTCCTATCATCAGCGCTTGTGGAAGCGACGAAGACACGGCAGACAAGGTGAGCACGCCCGCCAGCACCGGGGCGCAGCACGAACTGGCCGCGCCCGAGAAGATGCCCAGTCCGAACACGGACGCGACGCTGTAATTGCCGGTGGGCGCCGGGCGCATCGGCAGCGCCAGGTTCCGTCCGGCCAGCGACCAGAAGCCGAGAAATACGAGGAATACGCCACCGAGGATGAAGACTTCCTTATGAAACTCACCGAGCATGTCGGCCAGCACGGCGACGCCGAGCACCATGGGCAGCAGCACGACGGCAATGCCGGCGGCAAAGACGAACGTCAGGGCCAGGACCGCGCGCTGGGCGCGGTAGACGCTGGCGAGGTAGGCAGGAAGCAGGTAGGTGACACAGCAGGGTGCGGCGAGTGCGAGGACGCCGCCGACAAACGCGACCAGGACGGACGACGTGGCGACGAGTGGCCCCACCTTCAGCCTCCAGTGAGCATCAACCCGAGCGCGGTTTCCAGGTCGGTCAACTCGACGTCGCCCTCCGCCACGATCGTGTCGTCGATGATCAATGTGGGGAGCGTCCACACGCGATGGCGGGCGGCGAGGGCGACGCCCTCGTCTGTCAGCATGTCGACGTCCTCGATCGTCAATTCCGCATGCCGAGCCTGGAGTTCTGCCAGGCGGAGCTTCACGCGCTCGCAAGGCTGACAACCCAGGGCAGAGATCACCCGTACTGTTGGCATGGCGCGTCCTTTCGTCACGATGCGCGCGGTCGTCCCGAGCACCGGCTCGGCTGCCCGGGACGGTGCCGCCATCACCAGAACCGTCACATAGATCATCGCGCAATGGGTGCGCGCGTCTGCCGGGCATCGTTGGTTTCCCGGTGCGGGGTTTTGCCCCGCATTGGGCCGCTTGGGCAAATGGATACACTCCCGAACAGGAGAGGTGCATGCGCTACCTGCAAGCGATGTCGTTGCTGTACCGGCTCGTGGCCGTGAGCACGATCGCCGCGGCGGCGATGGCGGTGTTTGTGTTGTGGGTCACGACAGAGCACATCGCCGGCCACGCCAGCGGCCCCCACTGGGACGTGGCGATCCCGCTCATTGCAGGCGGCCTGGTGATCGCGCTCGCGATCGTCTTCGCGCTGACACGGTTCGTGCTGCGCCCCGTCGAGTCGCTGGAGAGGAGTATCGTCGCGTTCGGCGAGGGCGATACATCCGTCCGCGCGCGCCAGTATCCATTCACGGACGCGCAGATCACCCGTCTAACCTCAGCCTTCAACCGCATGGCGGACCTGCTCGTGGAGAAACAGTCGAACCTGACCGAGATGTCGTCGCGCGTCATCGCCGCGCAGGAGGACGAGCGCCGCAGGTTATCCAGGGAGCTTCATGACGACGCCGGACAGAACCTGACCACGATCCTCCTCGGCCTTAAGCGCCTGGAGACGCTGGATTCCCTTGAGCAGGTGCGGGAGCGGCTGCCCTCGCTCCGCGGTCAGGTTTCCGCGGCGCTCGATGGAATGCGCAGCCTCGCGTGGAGGCTGCGGCCCTCGGTGCTCGACGACCTGGGCCTGGCCGCCGCTGTGCGATCGTCGGTGGTGGAGTTCGAGACGGTTGCGCCTACGAGAGTGCAGCTGGACATCGATGCCCTGGAGGCGCGGATACCCGGTGACGCAGAGATCGTCCTTTATCGCGTCTTTCAGGAGGCGATGACGAACGTCGCCAGACATTCGCACGCGAAGACGGCGCGCGTGGTTGCCTCACGAAGCGATCACATATTGAGACTCATGGTGCAGGACGACGGCAACGGCTTCTCCCCGGCCCCCGAGCCACTCGGAGAACACGGCATCGGCCTGTTTGGCATGGCCGAGCGCCTCGCGCTGATCGGCGGTGTTCTTGAGATACGCAGCGCACCCGGCCAGGGGACCACGATCGCCGCGGAGATTCCCATTGATGCCAGCGTCTGACAACATCACGGTTGTCCTCGCCGATGATCACGCTGTGCTCCGCTCGGGCTTGCGGGCACTGCTGGACGCTGAGCCCGACATCGAGGTCATCGGGGAGGCCGGCGACGGCGAGGCTGCCATCGAACTGGTGGTGCGCCTGCGGCCGTCGGTGGTTGTGATGGACCTCTCCATGCCGGGCAAGGGCGGGCTCGCGGCGATCAAGGAGATCGTCGCGGACGTGCCGGGGACGCATGTCCTGGTGCTCACAATGCACGACGATGAGCAGTATCTCTATCACGTCCTGCAGGCCGGAGGAGAGGGGTATGTCGTTAAGAGCAGCGCCGACTCGGATCTCCTATCGGCGATCCGCACCGTCGCACGCGGCGGTGTCTTCGTCTATGCACCGGCCGCCGCGCATATATTGAAGGGCTACGTCGAGATCTCGGGCCTGCCGGATCCATCGAAGAAGGGCGGTCTGAGTGAGCGCGAGGTTGAGGTCCTGCGGCTCACCGCCGAGGGCTTCACGAACCAGGAGATCGCCGACAAGCTCTTCCTCAGCCGGAAGACCGTGGACAGCTACCGGAGCCGGATCATGGACAAGCTGAACCTCCAGCACCGGTCCGAGTTGGTCCGCTACGCCCTGGAGAAGGGCCTGCTTCACGAATGACCGTGCTTCATGGCAGGAGGGGCACTGCCCCACACGATTGCCGCACCTTGCCCCGCTGACAAGGGCGCGTCGCTCCCCGGATACTGCCCGCAACGACCCGTACACGCGCCACAGCACGTTGTGCGGGTTCCTGATAGACGCCTGCGAACGCAGGAGTAGTGGAGAGATACAGATGCTAGGGAAGAAGACACTGGCGTGGACAATCGGCCTTGGGCTCCTGAGCCTCGTCCTCGCGGCCAGCGCCGCATGCGGCGGGAGCTCGCAGAGCACGGATTCGAACGGCGATGCCGCGCTGCAGGAGGGCGGCGAACCCGATGTCGTCATCGACGTCTCGCTGAAGAACCTGCGCTTCACGCCCAACACGATGCAAGTGACCGCCGGACAAACGGTCCAGGTGAACGTAACGAACATGGACGGCACGGAGCACGACATGCTGGTGGATGGCCTCCGGATCGTGAAGGTCGGCGAAGCCGGAGATGGTCACCACGCCGGAGCCACCGCCGACATGCTTGTGGTCCACACCATGGCCAATGAGAATGGCAGCATCACCTTCCGCACGGACCAGAGGGGCACATACCAGTTCTACTGCACCCTGCCCGGGCATAAGGCAGCGGGCATGGTTGGCGAAATGACGGTTGTGTGAGGCTGCGGAAGCCGGCCGTCGGTTTCCATTAGCGGCAGCCGCCGCGCCGTTGAACAGGTCTGGCCTACAGCGCGTCAGTTCGGCGTGCTCGCGGGAGGGTAGCGCTTAGGCGCGCCAACAAAGGTCTTCAGGCAGGCTTCCGAACAGAAGGCCAGATTCCTCCCCTCGAACGTGAGCTGCGCGCTCACCTCCGTGGGCGCCAGCTCCATGCCGCAGACTGGATCTGTCTCTTTCTCGCTCGCGCGTGTGTCGATCATACGGGCATCGAAGAGTTCGAGTTCTCTGGACACGCCTTTGACGTGCCGCTTCCCGACATACAAGAACTCCACATTCGGCAGGTCCTGCACTTCACGGTGGACCGCCGCCGTGACCAGGACCTGGTGGGGCCGCGCCTCGGACGTCAGCCTCGATGCCAGGTTGACGGTGGCTCCGACGTAGTCTCCTTCGCGGTAGAGGACGGACCCCCAGTGGACGCCTGTCCGCACGGCCGGAAACTGCGGTTCGTCCGCGGCGCGCCGGTCGATATCAAGTGCGGCCATGACGGCGGCGCGCGGCTCGGGGAACACCAGCATGAACGAGTCGCCGATTTGTTTGACGACACGTCCATCGAGCGCATGCGTGGCCGTGCGGACCAGTTCAGAGAACCGCCGCAGCACATCGGCGGCCACGTCGTCCCCCATTGCCTCCGCGAGCGGTGTGAAGCTCGACAGATCAACGAACGCTAGCGCGATCTCCATCTGTCCTTCGGATCTGCGTCCGTCGCGATGTTCTTCCTCTGCCAGGTGCAGGACCACGTCCTGGCGGATCGCCTGCATGAAGCCCTTTCGGTGGAAGTACCGGAGCGTTGGTTCCATGTGCGGCTGAAGTCCGTCCATCGCCGCGAGGCGCTGCTCCGTGAGCGCGGTGCCCGAGAGGCCGCCTGCCTTCAGCCGTTCGTTGACGTAGAAGTGGAACAGGCGGGACTCCGCTTCTGCCACGCGGGCCAGCGAGTCCGCATAGACCCTCAAACCCTGGAACAGCGCATCTTCCGGCAGTCCGGCCTCGAGCATCGCTTTACAGCTTCGGAAGAAGGCGACGTCCTGGCTGTTGAGCAGGTCCGTAGGCTCGTGCAGTCCGCACACGCTCCAGAGCCGTTTCGTGAGTTCGATGTCAACTCTCGCCTCGGCAGCGGCCTCTTCCAGCGAGTACCGGGGCTCGAAGCCGGGCGGATACAGGGTCTCAAGGTAACGCCGGATGAAGCTACCCTGTTCATTCTCGATACGGCTGAGTGCGTCGATGCTGATACCGCGGCGAAGACAAAGCTGGATGAGACGCGCGATCTCGACGTCTTCAAGCGCGAACGAATTGGCGCCCTTCTTACCGATGAGCCCGAGGGCATGCCACTCCCGCAACTGCCCGACGGATTCGCCCGCGCGCGCGGCGAGATCCTCAATCGAGAGCGTTGGGCGTCCCGGCGGTTCGTTGATCAAGGGCTCCATTCGTGGCCATTCTATGCAAGAACGCTGGAGAGGCGTCAGGTCTTGATGCCGCGCGCGATATACGCGGTGCCCAGGAGCCGCTCCTCAACCTCAAAAGGCCCCACCCGCCGCTCCAGGCGCGCCCACGGTCGGTCGAATCCATCCAGATTCGTGATCGCCGTTCGCGAGTAGCTCATTGTCACCGGATTGAGCATCAGCCCGCGTACTCCGGTCGTCCGCCTGGCGCCCGCGGCGACGATTCGGCCGCCTGGCCGCAGCGCGGCAAGCGCCCTCTCGATTGCCGCATCGGATTGCAGGATGTCGTGCGTGTAGAAACAGAGCACGGCGTCGACCGAATCGGTTTCCAGCGAGTCGTCTTCGGCATTCGCCTCGACCAGGCGGACGGTTGTCCAGCCGTGTTGCGCGACGAGGCGTCGCGCACGGGCCAGCATGTCCGGGCTGGCGTCGACGCCAAGAACGCGGCCCTGCTGGCCGACTGCGCGCTGCAGCAGCACGAGGCTGAGACCGGTGCCGCATCCGAAGTCGAGCACGGAGTCACCCGGCCGAAGTTCGAGCTTTGCGACCGCTCGTTCGCGTACGCTGCGCAGCGGGCGGTCGACGATGTTGTAGAAGACGGCGTTGCGCCGGTACTTGCGCTTGATCGCCTCGATGTCCAACTGCAGCCTCCGTGAGATCGCGGCGTGAACGGCGGAGAACGCGATGAATCAAGCGGTGACGGACGAGGTCGCAGCACCCGCTTTGAATCGCTCCGGGGACTGCTGAAACTCCCAGCTGCAGCCGCGCGAGCAGAAGTAGTAGGTGCGCCCTTCGTGTTCCAGCTTGATGGCGTTGTCCATCTCGACACTGGCGCCACACACCGGGTCGCGGACGAGCTGGCCAATGTCCTTGATGCGCCCGTCCTCGAGCCAGAGCACGCGGTCCGCAACTTCGCGGATGCGCTGGTCATGACTGACGGCGATGACGGCGCGATCGCCGCTGCGCGAAAGGTCGCGCAGCAGGTGCATGACCTCGCGACCGTGCTTCGAGTCGAGGTTGGCGGTCGGCTCATCGGCCAGCAGCAGGCGAGGCTCGTTTGCCAGGGCGCGGGCAATCGAGACTCGCTGCTTCTCTCCGCCGGAGAGGTTGCGGCTGCTGAACTGCAATCGGCGACCGAGCCCCTGCTGCTCGAGGAGCGTACGCGCCCTCCCGCTCGCCGCGCGACCGCCGACGCCCGCCATGTTGAGCGCCAGTTCGACGTTCTCCTGGACGCTGAGGGATTCCCACAGGTTGAACGACTGGAAGATGAAGCCGACGCTCTTGCGGCGGACGGGCGTGAGCCGGGACTCTTTCAGCGCGGTGATGTCCACGCCATCGACTTCGATCGTGCCGGAGGTTGGTCGCAGGAGCCCGCCGAGCATCGTGAGAAGCGTCGTCTTGCCTGAGCCGGACGGGCCCATAATCAACAGCATCTCGCCGGGACAGACCTGCAGGTCCACGCCGTCGACGGCGCGCACCTGGCTTTCGCCTTCGCCGAAGACCTTCGTCAGCGCCGTCGCCCGCAGTATGTGCCGCTGCTCGCAGTCGTTCATCGTTATGCCCTGAACACTATGGCCGGGTCGATGCTGTTGATGCGGCGCACCGGCATGAACGACGCGAGCACGGCCATGAGGATGGCGGCCACGAAGACGCCCGCGAGGTCCGTCAGTTGGAACTCGGTCGCAAACTCGGGCACCGCCTCAATCGCGAGCCGTGCGACTCCCCACGCTCCGACCGCGCCTACGACAAAGCCCGCGCCCGTGAGGATGGCTGCCTGCGAGAGGACGATGCGGTAGAGGTAACCACCCGAGCCGCCGACCGCCTTCATGACGCCGAACTCGCGCGTTCGTTCGATGGTGGCCGTGTAGATCGTAAGGCCCACGACCGCGGCTCCTACGATGAAACCGATCGCGACCAGGATGGAGATCACGGGCAGGAACGTCTCGTCCATCTCCTTGGCGATTGACGCCGCGAACGCTTCCTTCGTGTAGACCTGCAGCGCCGGATCGCGATCCGTTATGGCCCCGGCCACCGTCTGCGCGTCCGCGCCCGGTTCGAGGATCACCATGCCATACATCACGACGTCGCCGACGCCGAAGATGCGGCGGGCATCGGCAAAGTTGACGAACACGAACTGGAACAGCACCTCCGGGCTTCGCGGCCGTACGCGCTCGATCTTTAGCGACTCCGTCCCGAACTGCGCCGTGTCACCGGTTGTGAGGCCGGTCTTGCGGCGAAGCGTGTCGTCGATGATCACCGCGCCTTCCGGCGGGAGGTATCGCTCGCGCAGTTCATCCGAGACGACATCCGCGGGCACGTCCAGCGCCATGAGGCGCGCTGAGACCTCCGTGCCTCCTGCATCGAAGTTCATGGACCGCGCCAGCACCGGCACGACTGCCTGTACTCCGGGCATCGATGCGACGGGGTCAAGCCGCTCGCGCTCTACGAGCGAGATCGAATGGAAGGGGTCGCTCGTGCCCCGTTGCACGACCCAGAGCTCGCCCGGCAAGTCTCGGAACGTCTGCCCCGTGCGGTTGAAGCCTCGATAGAGCGCTAAAACGATGAGGATGAGCAGCACTGCGAAGGCGACGCCGGCGACCGAGATCGCGAAGCGTCCCTTTTCGGCGAACAGGTTGCGCCGCGCTAGTGGGACCGTCATCTGACCTCCGTTGCAGCTGGCTTGCGCGCTTCGATCAGCTTGACTATGCCGAACACGTGGCTCGACACATCGAAGTCCTGCACTCCGGCCCGGCGCAGATTCTCCAGCGTACGCCGGTTGATGTTCGCCCCGGACATCCGCACCATCAGCGGGTTGAGTAGGTCCATGACCATGCCGAGCACCGGGTTCTCGCTCCGGACGTGCTCCATCAGCAGCAACGCGCCGCCCGGCTTCAGCACGCGCCACGCCTCGCGCAGACCTGCGACGGGATCGGGCACAGAGCAGAACACGCACGTGGCGACGACGGCATCGAACATGGCGTCGGGGAACTCGAGATGCTGTGCGTCCATCAGCTCAAGGTCAACGGCGACGTGAAGCTGCTCCGCGCGACGCCCTGCGCGGGCCAGCATCTCGTCGGAGATGTCGATCGCCGCGACCTTCGCACCGGCCGGGTAGTAGCCGACGTTCACTCCGGTGCCGACCCCGACCTCGAGGACCCGCCCGGCGGCCGGCGCCTTCGTCCAGAGTCGTCTGCGCCGGCGCCGGAAGACGAGTCGCTCGCCCACCGCCTGCTCGACGTCGTAGAAGCGGGCGGCGCGGTTGTATCGCTTGCGGGCTGTTTCCGTTTCAGGGGTCGTGTGGATTGTGGAAGCCATGACCGCCCCTCCTTTGGTGCCTCGCCGGCCGGTCAGCGGCCGCCATGCCGCATCATCCGCCCATGCAGGAAGAGCATGAGAACGCCGGCCCCGGCGGCGATCGCCAGCCCGACCGGGAGGCCGACGGCCGGGATGACGGCGAACAGGAGGACAACGCCGATGCACATGGCCATCATCATCACCATCATGCCCATCATGTCCGAGGCGCTGTCGTTGTGACCGCTGTGGTTGGGGTCGTTGTCTGGTTCGGGCCGTCGTTCGCCAGCGGTCATGGCTCATCTCCTTCACACTGCTCACCGCCAACTGTAAATAGTAAGGGGGAGTATCCGTCAGGGCCGAATAGTAGTGCCGCGAGCGGGCCGATCGGCATGGCTCACGGGAAGCTGTGGTTCGGGAGGCGCGCAGATTCAGGCTGGTCGGCCCTTTCGGGCGAATGCCTCGACCCATAAGGTGAGGGGGAGTATCGGAGGAGGGCTGCATGAAGACGAGCAAATCCTACGCCGCCGACAAGCGAAGGCTTCTCACGCGCTTGCGGCGAATCGAAGGGCAGGCCCGTGGCCTTGCCAGGATGGTTGAGGAGGACCGCTACTGCATCGACATCATGCAGCAGATAGCCTCGATGCGCGCTGCCGCCGACGCGGTGGCGCTGATCCTCCTCCGCGACCATCTGGATGGCTGCGTGCGCGAAGCGGTCCACGACGGGGCCGGGTCCGAAAAGATCGATGAAGTGGTGGAGGCGGTGCGTCGCTACAGCCGCAGCTGACGCGACCCGCGCGCCTGATCGAGCGAAGGAGACAGGTGATGCAACAGGCGGGAGTTTCGAAGTCGTTTCCGCTGGCCCTGGCCGTCGCCGTACTGTTCGGTGCGGTGGTCGTTCTCACGAGCATGGCCGCGTTCTCGATGGTGTGGGGGAACTGGGGCATGGGCGGATGGGGCATGAACAACCACATGCAGCGCATGATGGGGGGCGGCACGAATTCGTCGGATTCGCCGCTGTCGGTCGGCACGAAGGCCGAGAGGATCGAGATCCGCGACTTCGCCTATGCGCCGGGCAACCTCCAGGTGCCGGTCGGCGCCGCTGTGACGTGGACCAACTACGATGATGCCCCGCACACCGCGACGGCGAAGGATGGAAGCTGGGACACGGGCATCCTCGGCAAGAGCGAGATGAAGACCATCACCTTCGAGCAAGTTGGTGAGTATCTCTACTACTGCACCGTGCATCCCAGCATGGTTGCCCGCGTGAAGGTTCAGTAGTCAGGAGAAGGAGATGCGGGACACTGGCGTGCTCGAGAGCGCAACACAGACAAGGATGCCAGGCGAGCGTCGCGGCTGGCTCGCGCGGGCGGGCGCCGTGTTCTCGGCCGCGGTGGGCGTCATTACCGGCGTCGCACCGCACGTCCTCCACCATGTCGGGCCGCTCGCGGGTGCTGCGCTACTGGCGGGCGCCGGAGGCTCGCTGTTGTTCGGTGCGATCGGCTTTGTCCTGACCGTGCCGATGCTGCTCGGGCTCGGACGGCGATTCGGCACCTGGGTGGCGCCCGGTGTCGCGCTGGTGTTGTTCGCCGCCGCGTTCACCGTCTCGACACTATGGATCGGGCCGGCAATCCGTGGCGATGGCGGAAGCAGTCTCACCGACCAGTCGACCGACCATTCATCGCATCACCCCGGCGAGGAGTGACAGCGGGAGAAGGAGAATCACCATGTGGCACACGAATGATGGTATGGGCTGGTGGATGGTCTTCATGGGCGTCTTCTGGATATTGTTCTGGGCGTCGCTGATCTACGTGTTCGTGGTCGCCATCGTCCGCCCTGAGCGGAGCCGCCCGGCTGACGAAGCCGGCGACGCGCTCGACATCGCCAAACGGCGGCTGGCCCGCGGCGAGATCAACACTGCCGAGTTCCAGGAGATTCGCCAGCATATCGAAGGGAACGTTTCGAGGCCGCAACCCTCATGAGGCGTTGATCGCATGGCTCACGAGCATCAGAAACACGACTCGAGCTCCGGCCGTCTGACGCTCCCCGTTACAAATCTGTACTGCGTCTGCTGCGCCGAAGAGCTCCAGGACCGGCTCCGCGCCGAGCCGCACGTCACCCGCGCGCGCGTCGACTTCCAAAGGAAGACCGTCGACGTCGAATACCACCCGGCGATGATCGACGAAACGCAGATTCGCGCGCTCGTCGAGGGGAGCCGGCGCTGTACGTGCGCGGCAGGCGATCCGGCGTCCGAGATGACGCACCTCGAACATCGAGCACAGATGGCGCCGATCACAGTGGGCGGCCCCCACGACCACGCTCAGTTCGAGATGCCGTCGACCTCCGCGCACAACATGCATGAGATGGAGCACGGCAGGGCGGCGTCACACGGCGGCATGGACCACGACATGTCGGATCCGAAGATGGCGAAGGCCATGGAAGCGGACATGCGCAACCGCTTCGTCGTGGCCCTGCTGCTCACGATACCCACCGTCCTCTACTCGCCCCTGGGCGCCGGCTTCTTCAATCTCGACCTCCCGACGGGCCCGCTCAGCAACAACTGGCTCATGCTCGCCCTGTCGACGCCGGTGGTCTGGTGGGCCGGCTGGATCTTCATCGGCGGCGCGGCGCGGTCGCTCCGGCATCGCTCCCTGAACATGAGCGTGCTGATCGCGACGGGCGTCCTCGCGGCCTGGGGCTTCAGCGTCGTCATCACGCTCGGTGACCTGGGCGAGACCTTCTTCGAGGCGGCGGCGATGCTCGTGACCTTCGTGCTCTTCGGGCACTGGATGGAGATGAAGTCGCGACGCGGCACCACCGACGCCCTCCGCGCGCTGTTCGACCTCGTGCCCCCGAAGGCCACGGTGATGCGGAACGGTGCCGAGGTGGAGATCCCGACGAGCGAGATCGTGGTCGATGACGTGGCCGTGCTGCGCCCGGGCGACAAGGTGCCGGTCGATGGCATCATCGAGACCGGCGAGACGGCGATCGACGAGTCGATGGTAACGGGCGAGTCGATCCCGGTCGACAAGGGGCCGGGCGACGAAGTGGTCGGCGGCTCGATCAACAAGACCGGGTTCGTGACCTTCCGCGCGACGAAGGTCGGTGCGGAGACGGCGCTCTCGCAGATCGTGCGGTTGGTGGAAGAAGCGCAGAGTTCCCGGGCCACCGGCCAGCGGATCGCCGATCAGGCCGCGCAGTACATAGTCATCCTCGCAGTCGGTTCCGGCATCATCACGTTCATCGCCTGGTACTTCGGCGTTCGCGAGACGGCATTGCTCTCGCTCACGTTCGCGATCTCCGCGGTCGTCATTGCCTGTCCGGACGCGCTTGGCCTTGCGACCCCCACGGCAGTTGCCGTCGGCACCGGCCTCGGCGCGCGCCACAACATCCTGATCAAGGATGCCGCGACGCTGGAAGGCGTCTCGCGCGTGACCGCGGTCGTGCTCGACAAGACCGGCACGCTGACGGAAGGGCGTCCAACGCTGACGGCGATCATTTCGGTGGGAATGCAGGAAGACGAGCTCCTTCGCCTCACTGCCGCCGCCGAAGGGGGCAGCGAGCATCCGATCTCGTTCGCGATCGTGGAAGGTGCGCGGGCACGCTCGCTCGACGTCCCGGCGGCTGCCTCGTTCACGGCGATGTCCGGCAAAGGCATCGAAGCCACCGTGGACGGCCGCGGCCTGCTCGTCGGCAACAGCGGCCTGATGGCCGAGCGCGCCGTAGCGCTCGATGGCCTGCCCGGCCGGGCGCAGGCCCTCGCGGAGCAGGGCAATACGCCGCTGTTCGTTGCCGTCGACGGCCAGGCTGCGGGCATCGTCGCCGTGGCGGACACGATCAAGCCCACCGCCGCGCGCACGATCGAACGGCTCCGGGAGCTCGGCATCGAATCCGTGATGCTGACCGGCGACAACGAGCGGACGGCGAGGGCTGTCGGCTCAGCACTCGGGATCGACCGCGTCTTCGCCGAGGTGTTGCCCGCCGACAAGGCGCGATACGTGAAGCAGCTTCAGGGCGAGGGGAAGGTCGTCGCG
Organism: Chloroflexota bacterium; assembly: GCA_016213125.1. Classification (GTDB taxonomy): domain Bacteria; phylum Chloroflexota; class Dehalococcoidia; order DSTF01; family JACRBR01; genus JACRBR01. Next base: position 21,460 of record JACRBR010000028.1, read on the forward strand.
ATGGTGGGCGACGGCGTCAACGACGCGCCCGCGCTGGCTCAGGCCGACATCGGCATCGCGATCGGCGCCGGCACCGACGTGGCCATCGAGACGGCGCGCGTCGTGCTGATGAAGAGCGACCCGCTCGACGTCCTGCGCGCCATCCGCCTGAGCAAGGCGACGGTGACAAAGATGAAGCAGAACCTCTTCTGGGCCAGCATCTACAACGTCCTCGCCATTCCGATCGCCGCCGGGGTCCTGTATCCGTCCTTCGGCATCGAGCTGCGTCCCGAATGGTCCGCCCTCCTCATGTCCGCCAGCTCGATCATCGTGGCCACGAACGCCGTCCTCCTGAAGCGCGTCGAGCGCGACCTCGCCGCGACCTAACACGCCCAGACCGAGCACGCCTCCCGCCGCCTGCCGCTCATACGTCGAATCGTAAGCATCTCCGGAACAGACCTACTCTGTAGCCACCGTTTCGCTCCGTCAGACGTCATCCGATCAGTCTTCCGCCGGCTCTGCCGTTTCGAGTGCGGTTCCTCCCTTATAGGCGTATAGGCGCGAATGCGAGATGGACTAGGCATTTGGCGCTAGAACCCCCA
>JACRBR010000183.1 GCA_016213125.1 Chloroflexota bacterium
CGCAGCAACGTCGAAGTGAGCCAGGGTCGGCACGCACACGCTCACGAGGTTCGGGCGCGCCTCGTCCAGCATGCGGTCGTAGTCGCCGTAGACCGCGGTGCCGTGCGCGGAGGCCGATGCTCGCGCCGCGTCTGTGTCGGCGACGGCGCAGAGCCGGACACCGGGGATCTCTGCGTACAGGCGGGCGTGGTTCGCGCCCATCGCCCCGAGGCCGATGACGCCTGCTCGCAGGGACGCGCGGAGGTCGGTCATGGGGGAAGGATAGCGGGTTGGTCGTTGGCGGTTGGTCGTTAGTTGTTGGGCGCGGTGACGCTGTTCACGGCGTCGGCGACTGCGAGCAGATCGTTTCCAGAGAGAGCCGGGTGGATGGGGAGGGAGAGGACTTCTTCCGCGAGGCGGGTGGCGACGGGGAGCTCGAGATCGCCGTAGCCGAGGCGGCGGTAGAGGGGCTGCTGGTGGATGGGGGCGGGGTAGAACACGACGGATTCGATACCGCGGTCGTGGAGCGCCGACTGGAGCCGATCGCGCGCCTCGCGTCCGGCCTTCACGCGGATGGTGTACTGGTGCCACGCGTGCACCTGGCCGGGCGTCTCGTTCGGGGTGACGATGCGGTCGTTCCCGGCGAGCAGCTCGTTGAGGCGGGCGGCGTTCTCCCGGCGGCGCCGGTTGCGGGCGTCGAGCTTCGCGAGTTGGGCGAGGCCGAGAGCGGCGGCGGGCTCTGTCATGCGGTAGTTCCAGCCCAGCTCTTCGGTGACGTAGCGGGTGCGCTCCCCCTGGGACCGGATGGCGCGCGCGCGCTCGGCGACGACTGCGTCGTTCGTCGTGATCATGCCGCCTTCGCCGGTCGTCAGGTTCTTTGTGGCGTAGAAGGAGAAGCAGCCGGTGCCGATGGAGCCGGCGTTGTGCCCGCGCAGCGACCCGCCCACTGCCTGCGCGGCGTCCTCGACGAAGATGAGGCCATACTTGTCGCAGAGCGCCCTGATAGTGGGGGCGTCGCACACTTGGCCGTAGAGGTGCACCCCGACGATCGCGCGGGTGCGCGGCGTGATCGCGGAGGCGAGGGACTCGGTGTCGATGTTGAAGTCGCGGTCGCGGATGTCGACGAAGGCCGGGCGGGCTCCGGCCTGGAGCACAGTGTTCGCGGTGGCGGCGAACGAAAACGCCGGTACGATGACCTCGTCGCCGGCATCACCCCCGCTCGACATGGAGCCGATGTCGTGCGCCAGAAGCGCCGTGTGGAGCGCGGCCGTGCCGCTGTTGACGGCGACCGCGTGCGGCACGCCCACATACTCGGCGAACGCGCGCTCGAACGCAGCGACGCGCGGGCCCTGGGCGAGCTGTCCGGAGCGCAGCGCCTCGAGGACGGCTTGCTGCTCGTCTTCTTCGACGATGGGGTGCGCGAGCTTGATCATCGTCGGATTCTACGCTCACACAGCGACGGAGTGCGGGCCTGACATGGGACACGGTCGTGGACTCCGCGCGCAAGCCCCGACCGGCGAAGATGCTTTGCTTCGCTCAGCATGACGGCGTCCTCTACTCGTGCATGGAGGCGGCGTCGAAGGTGCGGCCGCAGGTGTCGCAGTGGTAGTGGTCCGGGCGCTACATGCGCAGCGGTCGGCCGCAGGTGCAGGCCCACCCGGCGATCCGGGCCGGGTTGCCCTTCACGATGGCGTGCGATGGCACGTCGGCCGTAACCACCGCGCCGGCCGCGACGAGCGCCCACGCACCGATCGTGACGCCGGGCAGGACGACGGCCCCGGCGCCCACCGATGCGCCGTGCCGGACCAGCACCGGACCTTCCTCCCAGTCTTCGTCCGACTTCAGCGTGCCGTCAGGGTTGATGGCCCGCGGGAAGCGGTCGTTGGCGAAAACAGCGTGCGGCCCAACGAAGACCCCGTCCTCCAGCGTGACGCCGTGGAAGATCGAGGCGCGGTTCTGCACCTTGCACCGGTCGCCCAGCACCACGCCTTTGTCGATATATACGCCCTTCCCCAGGATGCACTCCCGGCCGATGCGCGCGCCCTCGCGCACCTGCGCTTCGTGCCAGATCTTCGCGCCGGCGCCGACCGCGGCTTCGGGCGAGACGTCAGCGCTGGGATGGATGAATGCGGTGGTGGTTGTCATGTAGTCGTGCTGGACTCCTCCGGTGAATTCTCCCCCGAATCTTAGCCGAAGCTGGCTTCGAGGATGGCGACCATCTTCTCCGCCGCGTGGCCGTCCCCGAAGACCGGTGGCGGCCGCGACGTCGGGCGAGGCCTGCGGGCGGCCCGGAGGATGCGTTCGCAGTCCGCGCCCGCCAGCACGTTCCACTCGCCCGCCAGCGTTTCCGGCCACTCGGTCTCATCCCGCAGCGTCACGCACGGGACGCCGAGCAGGTAGGCCTCCTTCTGGACCC
>JACRBR010000184.1 GCA_016213125.1 Chloroflexota bacterium
CAGACTCACTCACCCGCGCGGCGAGATCGTCTGCATCCTGCGGCGTAGTGGACTGCAACACGGCGACCTCATCCAGGCGCTCCGCGCTCAGTGCGAGCGCCAGGAGTTCGTCGAGCGCCTTCTGCCGCGAGCGCATGCGGGCCACCGGGTGCGCCTCGCCGTCCTTCACGGTGAGGACGGGCTTGAGCTTCAGCAGTCCGCCCAGGAAAGCCGACGCCCGTCCGATGCGGCCGCCTCGCCGCAGGTAATCCAGCGTCTCGAAGGTGACCAGCAGCTTGATGCGTGTCGCGGCGGACTCGGCGACCGCGGCGCACTCCGCGCGGGTGGCGCCCGCCTGCGCGGCACGCGCCGCCGCGAGCACAACGAGCCCGAGCGCCATCGACGCGAAGCCGGAGTCGACGACCGTGATTTTGTCCGGGGCGACGTCTCGGGCCGCGGCGCGGGCCGTCTCGACCGTGCCGCTGAACTTGTGAGAGAGGGGTATCGAAACCACATCGCCGCGACTGATGAGGTGCCGGTACGCATGCTGAAACAGCGCGGGCGGTGGCTGCGAGGTGGTGGGGAGGTGCTTCGCGGATTGGAGGCGCGCGTAGAACTCGTCGGCGCCCATGTCCACGCCGTCGCGGAAGGACTCATCGCCGAACGTGATGCTGAGTGGCACGACAGTGATGCCGTACTGGTCGGCGAGGTCGCGCGGGATGTCGCTGGTGCTGTCGGTGACGATGAAGACGGGCACGCTCACTCCACCCCTATAAGGTAAGGGTAGTGTGGCTGGCCGCCATCGACGATCTCGGCCTCACACTCGAAGTCGGAGCGCAGGCGCTCGGCGACCGCCTCCGCAGCCGCGGCCGATTCGCCCTCGCCGTAGTACAGGGTGACGATCGCGCCGGACCTCTCGCCGAGCATGCGGGCGGCGCATTCGTAGGCAGCGTCGGAGAGAGTCTCGGCGGCCAGGGCCAGGTCGCCGTCGCTGAGAGCGATGGGCTGCCCCTGGCGGACGTCGAGGCCATGGATCTTCGTCGGACGGGCGGCGAGCGTGACCTCCCCGGTATGAACCGCGGCGATAGCGGCTTCCATCGCCGCGACGTTGTCGGCGGCGGTGGCCTCGGCGTTGAACGCGACCATCGCAGCGACTCCCTGGGGGATGCTGCGCGTGGCAACGACGTACACGTGCTCGCCCAGGTCGCGGGCGGCCTGCTGCGCGGCGAGTACGATGTTCTTGTTGTTAGGCAGCACGATAGTATTCGCGCCTCCGGCCGCCACCACTGCGTCGCGGATCTCGCCTGCGCTGGGGTTCATGGTCTGGCCGCCGTGCACGACGCCAGAGGCGCCGAGCGACCGGAAGAGCGCCTCCATCCCGGGGCCGGCAGCGACAGCGACGACGGCGAGCCCGGTCTTCGCCTCCGGGGGTCCGGGAGGGCGCGCGGCCAGCGACTGGAACTGCGCTTCCATATCTTCGGCCTTCTCGTGGGAGACGGCGCCGAGCGTGCGGGCGTAAGCGAACGCGTCCTCGGGAGAGCCGGTGTGCAGGTGCACCCGCACCGTGTCGCCATCCCCAACGACGAGCAGGCTGTCTCCCATCGAGCTCAGGCGCGCGCGAACAGCATCCGTGTCGATGGCAGGAGCAGTGACCACGAACTCGGTGCAGAAGCCCGAGCGATCGCCGGCGTCGTGGAGGGCGCGCGTCGCGGCGAGCCACGACGCGTCGATGGCGCCGAGGCCGCGGGCGGCGGGAAGCTCCTCGCCACGGAGCGAGCGCGCCATCGCGTCAAGCATGAACGCGAGGCCCTGGGCGCCCGCATCCACCACGCCCGCCTCCTTCAGCACCGGCAGCAGTTCGGGCGTGCGGTCGGTGGCTTCCTGGGCCGCTGCCGCCGCCGCCGCGAGAACCTGCACAGCGGGCGCATTCGCGGATGCGGCGCCGCCGGCCCGAGCCGCTGCCGTGATCGCGGTCAGGATCGTGCCTTCGCGGGGACTGGAGATGACACGGTAGGCGGCGGCGCGGCCGCGCTCGAGGGCGTCAGCCAGTGCGCGGCCGTCGAGCGGGGCAGCGGGATCCTCGAACGCGGCAAAGCCCGTGAGGATCTGCGAGAGGATGACGCCGGAGTTCCCTCGCGCGCCCATGAGCGCCGCGTGGGCGGCCATCATCGCGACGGCGCCGACGGAAGCGCCCTGGCTCTCGATATCGCGGATGGCGTCGCAGGCGGCCCGCATCGTGAGTGACATGTTGGTGCCGGTGTCGCCGTCCGGCACCGGGAAGACGTTGATGGCGTTCAGGGCGTCGCGCTGGAGGACCAGCGAGCGCTCGGCGGCGAAGAGGGCCCGCGCGAGTCCGGGGCCATCGATCGCGGGCGCGCCGTCGGCGCCGGCCGGAGATGCGGGGGGTGGAGGCATCGGCAGGTGGTTGCCCGAATCTCGGGCCAAATGCTAAGCTCACGGGTTCACGATTCTAACATGGAGATTCGACTATGCCTGCGATTTGCGCAGTCTGCGGCAAGGGCACGACGTTCGGCCGCAATATCCGCCACCGCCACTCCGGCCGCTGGGAGCGGGAGGCGCACAAGACGAACCGGGCGTTCCGCCCCAACCTCCACCAGCAGGTGATCCACGTGGCGGGCCAGTCCGTGCGGGTGAAGATCTGCACACGTTGCCTGCGGACACAGACGAAGTCGCGTTAGCCGACAGCTGACAGTGGACAGTGGACAGCTCGGGTATGGGCTACAGGCTGTTGCATCCGAGTGATGGCCGGGAACGAAGGAGCGTCCGGTGCCCAAGGTGTCATCGCACCGCGACCTCATCGTCTGGAACAAGGCCATGGATCTGGCGGTGGAGGTCTACCGGCTCACGTCTTCTTTCCCCACCTCTGAGCGCTACCGTCTCGTCGACCAGCTCAGCCGGGCAGTCGCATCGGTGCCAGCCAATATCGCCGAGGGTCAGGCACGGGGCACCGCGAAGGAGTTTGCCCACTTCCTCTCCATCGCCCGTGGGTCACTCATGGAGACCCAGACCTATCTCACCCTGGCTGTACGGCTCGGTTATCTTTCCGACACGGAGGCTGGTCCCGCACTCAATCTGATCACCGAGATCAGCAAGATGCTCACGGCACTCCAGGAGTCGCTCAGGCAGTGAAGTGCGGACTGTCCCCTGTCCACCTGTCAACTGTCCCCTCGTAACGCAATTGTCAACGAAGCTGCTTGACAGCCTTATGTCCCGATGATACGTTCCGATCGCTTCCCGCTAAGCAGCACGGGCATCGTGGGTGGCGCGGCCCGGGCTATTCCGTACTAAAGCCGAACGCCAGATTCGCAGGCAGCCGCTGGAGGCTGTCTAGCGGGCGCTCTGCGTGGTTGCGAGCGGCCCAGGAGCGCGCGCGGGCCGCTGTCAAGGACGGGAGCCGCAACGAGGCGCCCGCGGCGTGCGTTGTAGGTGACAGCGAGCAGAGGCGCGACGGGCACGAGCAGTGCCATGTTGCGCCCACGATTCACGGACATCTCCCCGCGGGGTGCGGGGTGTGTAAGTTTCACACGGCCGGCTGGTCCGTGCAGGAGGGTTTCAGTTGATTAACACAGTCATGCTTACGGCGATGACGTGGGTGACCAGCACGGTCGGCTCGTTCATTGCGAGGATCAAAGAAGAGCGTGGACAGGACATCCTGGAGTACGCCGTGCTGGCGGGGGCCATTGCTATCGGTGCCGGGGTGTTGCTCACGTTCTTCGGCCCCGATTTCTGGGACACCTTCGGAACGGTAATCGAAGGATGCCTCACATTCAACGCCGACGAGTGCACCACAGGGAACTAGAGTCGCCCTAGCAACGTCGGATAGCCAGCCTCTTAATTGGACCGACATATGCAGCGTCCACGAAATCACGGCGAACTCGGCCAGGGCCTGGTCGAGTTCGCCGTGATCTTCCCAATCTTTCTTATATTCGTGTTGGGGATCTTGGACCTCGGGATCGCCGTGCAGCAGCGCGCCACGCTGCAGCATGCGGCCCGTGAAGGTGCGCGCTTTGCCGCGACACGTGATAACTCCGACGGCGGTACGTTCGTCATGGATCGAACAATCGACCAGGCCAAGGGCCTCGTCGAGGAGACCGACGTGTGCATCACGTATGAGGATATCGACGGTGGAGAAATCGATCCGGGCGACGCGGTGGACGTTGAGATTGAATACAACTATGAACCGTTCATATTGCGAACGATAGCCGGATTCTTCCAGGGTGACGTTCCTGATATCGACATGACCGTCACGGGTAGTGCTCGGCTTGAAAAGGAGCTCGACGACACGGACGGACTGTGCCCTTGAGGACCGCCAATCTTCGATTTCGACTCCGAACACTGCGCAACGAGCGTGGTCAGATTCTTATCATGTTCGTTGCGTTCATCTCACTGTTCTTCGTGATCGGTGCAGTTGCTGTTGACTATGGTCTATGGCTCAGCGAACGCCGCGGCACCGCGCGGGCCGCTGATATGGCCGCGGCCGCGGCGGCCCAGGACCTCCCTGTTGACCCGGCGTATGCAGGTGGTTCGCCGTACGAGACGCGCGGTGACTGTGATAACGATGCCTGCGACGCCGCGTTCCGATGGGCGGAGCGGAATGGGTACGGCGACAGTGACACGACCGATGTACGCCTGTACTTCTACTGCGGTAACACGATCCCTGTAGAGCACGCCGACGCCTGCTTCAACGAAGCCCAGAACACCGCCTTCGGCCTAAGCCCATGCCCAAGCGCAGCTGGCGAGACCCATTGTGACTCTGTAAACGTCCAGGTTGAACGAGATGCCGCCAGGATGTTCTCCTCGTTCTTCGGGGGAGCAGTAGATTTCGACGTGGGTTTCTCGGCATGGGGCAACGTCTCGTATCGGATCAAGCCGCTGGATACGGTGATGTCGATAGACGCCAGCGGGAGCATGGGCGATGGTTGCGACAGTCCGGGAGTGTGCCCAATCGAAGAGGCGCGTATCGGAGCGAACCAGTTCACCGACATCCTGTTCGGCGACAACCCCGAGGACGGGAATGTCCAGATTGGCTACGCGCCCTACAGGGCCTGTTACAGGCCACCGAGCTCAGCCGGAAGCTGTGTTCCTTCCATCGATCCATTGACCCCGGGCCAATGCAAGCCCGCGCCGCCGAGCGATGACTCATGGGTGGTCTGTCTGACGAAGGAGCCTGAGACGCTGAAGGAGGCGATTGAGGCAACCGACCCCGGCTCGGGTACGAACGTCTGTCTGGGCCTCTATGAGTCGAACGAGATCCTGCTGGGACCGGATGCGCAGGATTCTGATACACCTGGCCTGCAGCGAATCATCGTGATCCTGACGGACGGCGAGAACTTCTTCCAGAGCGGGTCGGGAATCACCGTACCACCCGAGTGCACACCAAGTTCCAGTTGCGGCGATGCCGCATCATCTGGTGACGAAGTAGATCGACTCGATAGATGCACCTGGGAGCTTGCGGAGAACATCAAGAACAACCCTGCCAACTGCATCGATCCACCTGACCCTGATCCCGAGCATCCGCCGCCATCGTGCGCTGAGATCTACGTCATTGGCTTGAATGTCGCTCCGGGCCCAAAGCAGCCGAATCCGCATTGCGACGACATCGGCAACGATGACCCGGACGGCATCGCGCATCGAAGGTTGCTCAAGTGCATAGCCAGTTCGCCGGCGCACTACAAGGAGACCAACAGCACCATCGAGCTAGGGAACATCTTCTCGAACCTCGCGTACGAGATTGCGGACAGGGGCCTGGTGTCTGGAGGCGAATAGGTTCGTGGCGAAGCGCGGTTGATACGGACAGGCGGGGCGCCTCGTTGACAGTTGGGACGGGATAGTAAGGACAGAAGGCTATGGCACGGACGATTGCTTCGGCGAACCCGGAGCGCCAGAACAGGCTGATCTTCATGGGCGCCATCCTGATGGCGGCCCTGGCCGCCATCCTGGTGTTCGCGGCGCTGCGCGGGCTGGGCGAGGACAACGGCGGGGGCGGCGGAAGCGCGGCCTTCGGGGACACGGTGGACGTGGTCGTGACCTCGCAGGAGATCAGCGCGGGGACCCGCATCTCCGGCGACATGCTGCAGCTGGCGACGCTTCCCACGAACGGCATCGTGGAAGGGGCGCTGACGGACCGCGAGGGTCTGGACGGGCTGGTGGTGCGGCAGGACATGGCCAAGGGCGAGCAGTTCACGGCGGCAAAGCTGGGCCAGGGCGAGGGCGACGAGGACAAGACGCTGAGCTCCATCGTGCCGGTGGGCAAGCGCGCGGTGGCGCTTGAGGTCGACGAGAACACGCTGGTCGGCGGGCTGGTGGTGGCGGGCGATCGCGTGGACGTCATCGTGGTGATGGAGGACCAGAGCGGCGACGGGCCGCCGCGGGCATTCACGCTGCTGCAGGACGTGGAAGTGCTGGCGGTGGCGCAGGAGACGCAGAAGCCTGTCACGCGGCTGGACAAGGATGGCAACCCGATCGAGACGGACACGGCGGCGGGATCGCTGGCGACGCGGCCGGACGACACCTCGGCGAACGAGAAGGCGAAGACCGTGACGCTGGCCGTGAACCCGGACGACGCGGCGCTGCTGGCGCTGGCGCAGGACCAGGGCACGGTGTACTTCGGCCTCCGCGGCCAGGGAGACAGCGAGGTGGCCCCGGTGGGGCCGGTGACGCTGCCAAACGAATAGACGAAGTCCGCGCTGCGGCGCGGCAGCGCCGTACGGGACTCGTCCCGGCGGCGAACGCAACTCGGACAGGATACGAACGAGGGGGATGGCGAGGGACGCGTGGCAAAGAATCCATCGGCGCTGATCATCGATACGGACATCCAGGCGCGCTTTGAGGCCAAGCAGATCGTGAAGGCGAGCGGCCTGACGATCGCGGGGGAGTGCGGCTTCGGCATGGAGGCGGTCTCGACCGCGCAGGAGCTGCGCCCCGACGTCGTGCTGGTCGGCGTGACGGAGCCAATCGAGCGGCCGTTGCAGACGGTAGAAGCGCTGCAGAGCCTGATGCCGGACATGCCCATCCTGGTGTACAGCGAGACGAAGGAGCTGGAGTTCGTCCGCAAGGCGATGATGGCGGGCGCGCGCGACTACCTGGCGAAGCCCATCAAGCCGGAGACCCTGCGCCAGAGCGTGATGATGTCCCTGGAGGCGGAGGAGAAGCGCAAGCTGCGGCAGCTGGGCCAGCTTCCGGGCGCGGCGACGGCGGGCACCATCATCACGGTGTTCGGCGCGAAGGGCGGCATCGGCAAGTCGACCATCAGCACGAACCTGGCGGTAGCGCTGTCGGGGATGGCGCGCGCTTCGGTCGTCATCGTGGACCTGGACAACGGGTTTGGAGACATCGCGGGCATGCTGGACGTGCGGCCGGAGCGGACGCTGTTCGACATGGTGCGCGACCTGGACATGATCGAGCGCGACGACATCGAGCGGTATGTGGTGAAGCACGAGCTGACGGACCTGGACGTGATGGCCGGGCCGACGGTGCTGGAGTGGCGGAAGATCTCGCCGGACCAGGTGCGCCGGGCGGTGGAGTTCCTGGCCAGCAACTACGACACCGTGATCCTCGATACGTCGGGCATGTTGAACGAACTGGCGGAGATGGCCGTCGAGATCGCGACGATCGTGCTGTGGGTTACCACCACGGAGTACGCCAGCGTGAAGGACTCCCTCGAGGCGATGCAGGCGCTGAAGATGCTCTCGTACTCACAGGAGCGGGTGCGCATCGTGATGAACGCGATCTCCCCCGACGACGGCGTGCGCCCCAGCGTGGTGCAGGACGCGCTGCAGCGGGACGTGTTCTGGAACATCCCGTACGACAAGAAGGTGCGGCAGGGCACGCACCTGGGTCAGCCCATCGTGATCACGGCGCCGCAGTCGATCGCCGCGAAGAGCATCAGCGACCTGGCGACGGTGATCTCGGGCGGACGCATCGACAGGGGAAAGCTGCAACTGCCCGGATTCAAGTGGCGGGGCGCGGCGGTCGCCGAGAGTTAGGTCAGAGTCCTTTGAGATTCTCGGCTCTAGTTTTTGGGTTCTAAGTTCTAAGTTCTAGGTTCTAAGTTGTTGGTTCTAGGTTCGAGGGGTTAGGGATGGCGGTTGACGCGCGCGCACGGGAGATCTGGCGGAACCAGCGCCTGGCCATGGACGAGGCCGACGGCGACGGCGAGTGGTTCGAGGCCGTCCACGCGGTGCACCAGCGCATGCTGCAGGAGATGGACCTGGGGGCCATCGAGAAGCTGGACGCGGCGCGCGCGCATGAAGCGGTGACGGTCGCGGCGCGGCAGCTCGTCACGCAAGAGTTTCCATCACTGCTGGGCGACGACCGCGAGCGTGTCATCAAGCGGGTGATCGACGAGGCCATCGGCTTCGGGCCGATCCAGCCCATCATTGACGACGACACTGTCTCTGAAGTGATGGTGAACGCGGCGGACGAGATCTTCTACGAGCGCGACGGCATGATCTACCGGTCGCCGCTGAAGTTCCGGGACAACCAGCACATCATGCGTATCGTCGAGCGCATCATCGCGCCGCTGGGCAGGCGCGTCGACGAGTCCGCGCCGTACGTGGACGCACGGCTGCCGGATGGCTCGCGCGTGAACATCATCATTCCGCCGCTGGTGCCACGCGCGCCGACGATGACCATCCGGAAGTTCCGGCGCGAGAAGTACAAGGTCGAAGACCTGGTGAAGAACGGAACAATGACGAAGGAGCTGGGCGAGTTCCTCCGTGCGTGCGTGCAGCAGCGGCTAAACGTCGTGATCTCGGGCGGTACCGGCACCGGCAAGACGACGCTCTTGAACGCGCTCTCCGCATACGTGCCGAACACGGAGCGGATCATTTCGATCGAGGATCCGATCGAGATGAAGCTACAGCAGACACACGTGATCGCGATGGAAGCGCGGTCGGCGAACATCGAAGGCAAAAACGAGGTGACGCAGCGGGACCTGGTGCGGAATGCGTTGCGCATGCGGCCGGACCGCATCGTCATCGGTGAGGTCCGCGGAGCCGAGGCGTTCGACATGCTGCAGGCGATGAACACGGGCCATGAGGGTTCGCTCACGACCGTGCACGCGAACTCGCCACGCGACGCCATCTTCCGCATCGAGAACATGGTGATGATGGCGGGGTTCGACCTGCCCATCCGGGCGATCCGGGAACAGATCGCGGCCGCGCTTCACCTGGTGATACAGCTCGCACGATTCGCGGACGGCCGCCGGCGCATTACGCAGGTGACGGAGATCACGGGGCGCGAAGGCGACACGATCGTCATGCAGGACATCTTCACGTTCCAGCAGGAAGGCATCGATGACAAGGGGAACGTCGTGGGACAGTTGGAGGCGACCGGCATCGTGCCCAGCTTCACCGATGCGTTCTCGTTGAGCGGCGTGAACCTGGCGAGCATGGGGCTGGGCTACGCGGAGGCGTCCCGATGACGCTGGATCTACTGGCTGCCGCGGCCACGGCGGCGGCGATCCTGTTGCTGGGCCTCAGCCTGACGCGCCGGCGGCGTTTCAAGCCCACCGAGCGGCGCCTTCGTGTGCTTGCCGACGCTCCGAAACAAGCGCAGGCCAAAGGCCTCTCATGGGATGAGGTGCGGCGTCGTGGGCCGTCTTCGTTCCCGGTGCTGCGGGACTGGCTCCTGCAGAGTCCGTGGGCACAGCGAATGACGGTAGAGCTGGAGGCAGCGGGCCTGAAGCTGCGTACCGGCGAATACCTGATTCTTCGGATTGCGGCCGCTGCTGCCGCGTTCATCCTCGTATTCTTGCTGGGCCGCAGCAGCGTCACGTTTGTGCTGGCGCTGGCAGCGGGAGCTGGAGGGTTCCTGGCGCCGGCGTTCTGGGTGGCGACCATGCGCGCGCGGCGGATCGACGGGATGACCAGGCAGCTGCCTGAGGCGACGCAGATGATCGCGAACGCGCTGCGGGCGGGGTTCGCGTTCCAGCATGGCATCGCCATGGTCGGGGACCAGATGCAGCCGCCCGTCGCCGACGAGTTCACGCGGATGGTCGTGGACCTGAACGTCGGATCTTCAGTGGAGGACGCGCTGCTCGGGTTGCTCTCACGGTGCGATACCGAGGAGATGAACCTCCTGGTGACGGCCGTGCTCGTTCAACGGACGAGCGGGGGTAACCTCTCGGAGATCCTGGACAACGTTGGCGAACAGCTGCGCGAAAAGGAGCGGCTGGTCGGCGAAGTGCGAACGATGACCGCGCAGCAGCGGTTCTCGGGCATGGTCCTCACGGTGTGGCCCATCGGCCTCCTTGCGCTTTTCAGCATGATCAACTGGGGACAGACGAAGCTGCTGTTCACGACGAACGCGGGCCTGACGTTGCTTGCGGTGGGAGCGGTCCTGCAGCTCGTTGGATTCTTCTCGATCCGCCGGATCCTGGACGTGGAGATATAGTCAAGAATCCGGCGCTGGCCTCGATGCTGATCTTCGGCTCCCTGGCACTGTTCGGCCTGTGGTACGCACGCAGCAAGAACGTGATGGAGGACCGTGTCCGGGCGCTTTCCGCACAACGACGGGCGCTGGTGGAACAGGAAGATCCCTTCACGCAGCGGGTGATGTTTCCTGCGGTGCACGGCCTGACAACGCGGATTGTCGATTTGCTTCCGACATCGCTGATTTCACGCGCTCGGAAATGGCTGATGATCTCGGACAGCAGTCTGAGCCTGTCGAACTTCCTGGCGATCGTGCTCGTCACATCAACGCTGCCGGCGGCGCTTCTGTTCGTGGCGATGATGGCGGGGACTGGCGGGCAGCCGGGGCGGGTCCTGATGCTCGTGCCCGCGGCCGCCCTGATGGGATTCGCGGCGCCTTTGATGATCCTCCGGCGTCGGGCGAAGAACCGGCAGAACGCGTTCTGGAAGGCCCTGCCGGACAGCCTGGATCTGCTGACCACGTGCGTGGAGGCCGGGTTGAGCCTGGATTTCGCGTTTCAGCGGGTGGCCGAACGACAGAAGGGGCCCGTAGGCATCGAGATCGGCAAGATGCTGCGTGAGAAGGCACTCGGGCAGACGCGCAAAGAGGCCTTGACCGGTATGGCCGAGCGCATCGACATTCCCGACGTAAACGTGTTCGTGAACTCGATCATCCAGGCGGAAACGCTGGGGACAAGCGTGGCCCTGGTGCTGCGGACACAGGCGCGGCAGCTACGCATGCGGCGCCGCCAGCGCGCCGAACAGATGGCTCGCCAGGCCGCGCCGAAGATGGTGTTCCCGCTGGTGTTCTGTATTCTGCCGTCCCTGTTCATCGTCGTGCTGGGCCCGATCGTCATCAACGCCCTGGAACAGTTCTCAGGCTAAGGGCAAGGAGCGCACATGCCGCGGGCGCAAGGATCGCTGCCCACGTGTCCCTTTTCCACCCTGCAGCTGCATCCCCATGCCCCGCCACTTCTGGTGGTGGAGGCGTACTTTGCCCTCGCGAGACGGCTCGCGCCGCGGCCGGACGGCGGAAGCGGCGGGCTCCACGCGCTGCACGCTGCGTACACGGCGGCGATGGACGAGCGGCGTGAGCCTGACGCGGTGGAGCGTTGGCCCGCGGATGCACGAGACTTCTACGCCGCGCTCTGTGTCGATCCGAGTGCGGACGAAGAGATCATCGAACTGGCGTTTGCGCTGCTGGACCGAGTGCGGCCGCTCCCGGAGCGAAGTGTACGGCGGTACATCAGGGACGAGGCCCGCCGGGTCCTTACGAACGCGCAGCTGCGCGCGCGGTACGACGAAGACCGGCGAACCGGTACACTGGCCGTAGCTCTCCGGCCCGCCCTTCATATGGCGAGCGGCGCCGGACGACAACCCCGCAAGGAACGGCTTGGCGTGACAAAGAAGAAGCGCAGCCTCTTCGGCATGGCGCGGGAGCGTACAGCCCCGCCGGACGCCCGCGACGCGCGACTGCTAAGTCTTCGACAGGCGCTGCCCTTGGAGCCCGACGAGCCCTCGGCCGGCGAATTGCCGGCGGCACCAGGCACGGGGCCGGGCGCGCTGGCGGAGATCGTGTTCACCGCAGGACCAAGGGCAGGGATACGAGCACAACTGAACGGGAACGTCATCTCGCTGGCCGACGGCCGGGCAACAGCGAGCGTCTGGCGTCACGGCGACCGGTTCATGCTGCGGCACAGCGGGCAGCAGGTTCGGATCAGTGGGTCCGCCCCTTCGCTCGCGATCGTCGTGCTCGAAGACGGGGATGAGATCGCGGTTGGAAGCGAGCGGGCGCGGTTCGTGGTCCTGCCCGCTCCTTCCTGACCCCGCTCGCTCCAGCGCGCCACTCCTGGGGCCCTACTTCCCGCTAGCTTATGTCTCGCCAACCCCGTCAGGTCAATTCACCGGGCGGCGAATTTGTCCCTTCGCGGCCTTACAGGAAGACCCCAATGTTCGGCCCATGCACCCTGGGTCGATGATTCCTGTGTACTTGGCACGGCGTCGCCCGCGCCGATCACCTGTGTACACGGAGTTGCAATTCTCGATCGTGGGGGCGTAGTATCACGATGATGGCCGACTTCCTGCGGTCTCTGCGGCGCAACTGGCGCGCGATCCTCGCGTTCACGCTTGCGTACGCCGCCATCGCCCTGAACCTGGGACCGGCGTGGGTGGTGCTGGGGTGGTTCTTCACGGGGTGCGCGTACATCGTGTACGTCGCGCTGCGGGATTAGCCGTGGCATCTCCGACCGCGCTCAAGCGGTTCTCCGTGCGAAATGCCGGGCGGGGGACCGTGCTGGCAACCCGCGCAAGTCTGGCCTCTTCGTACTGGTCCCGCCTGTGGGGTCTGATGTTCAGGCGCGGTGTCGCCGAAGGCGGCGGGATCCTCCTGACGAAAAGCGCTTCAATCCATTCGTTCTTCATGTTCTTTCGCTTCGATGCCGTCTTCATGGACAACGACGGGCGTGTAACGAAGGTTGTGCACGCAATGCGACCGTGGTGGCTGGCATTCGGTGGGAAAGGCGGCAAACACACGCTGGAGCTGCCCGCTGGCGTGGCGGAGCGGACAGGCACCGTGGCTGGCGATCAACTTGTGTTCGAGGAGCCCACGTAGGTCCGGCCGCACTGCATCCGAGGACGGTCTGCGCTGGACTCAGCGCTGATCAGGGGCCGTGGGCAGGTGACCGCCAACCGGTGCTCCGTCGACGGCAGGAGCATGGCCGTCGAGGATGAACTCACCGCGGATGTCGATCCCCGCTTCGACGTCGTCGATGAAGTCGGTGCAGGCGCGGAGCCAGAGCTCGGGTGTGTAGTCGGGCGTGGAGTGCGCGGCGCCCTGGATCGTGACCAACCGCGAGTTCGCAATGAGTCGGTGGTCGCGCAAAGCGCCGGGATAGAAGAGATCCCACTCCCCGCATGAGACCAGTGTGGGCGCCTTGATGCCGGGGGTGCGTGACGTAAGGTCCGGACGCTCCCGCACAGCACGCGCCGCGGCCAGGAAACCCTCTTTCGTCATGCATTCGACTTTCTGGCGCCGGTTCTTCTCGTCCTGCTCGTCGAGTGAGAGCGAGGATAAGTGGGCGTACGGGTCCTTCTCGCGGCGATACCGGTTCTCCCGCCGGACAAGCTCTTCGGTGCCGTAGCGCTCGACGAGCTCGCCGATGCGTTCGAACGCCTCGAGCACAAGCCGTTCGACAGCGTTCGCGGCTTCATCGTGACCCTGCGCGTTGCCGGCTATCGTGTCGCACAGGAGCAGCGAGCGCAGACGCTCAGGGTAGTCGCAGGCGAACTGCGCGCTGATCATGCCACCCATCGATACACCGCCGATGTGGGCGCGGTCGATGCCAAGCACATCGAGAAGTGCGGCGAGATCAGCCGCGAACTGCGGAACCGTTACAGTCGCAGGATCCGGAACAGTCGTTTTGCCATGCGCCCTCGCATCGTAGAGCACGAGGTCGAAGCGGCGCTTGAACTCCTCGATGATCAAGGGCCACCCGTAAGAGGACGGGCCCGCGAAGCCGTGCGTGAGGACGAGGGTGGGCCCGCCGCCGCCAGAGCGCTCGTGCCAGACGTCGATGCCGTTGATGTGAACGGTCGGCATGTCAGCGGTCGTTCGTGCGGGATGGCAGCGGCCGTGACCACGCCTGGCCTGTGGCATCGGGCGCACCCTGCGCCGGGCGACCCGGAGGGCGCTGCCCGGGAGGGCGGACGACCGGCGGAAAGATGCCATTGACGGCAGCCGTGGTCAGCATGGCCCCCGAGAGCCCGAGCGCGAGCAGGGACAGGAGGATCCACGCCTGGACAAGGTCGCCCGTGATGCCGAGCAGGTCGGGGATGGGGCTGATCAGGAATAGGAAGCCGAGGACGAGCCAGCAGGCCGTGAAGACGAATGCGGTGACTGCGTGCCGGTAGCTGAGCCGCCTCATGCAGGGAAGATCGTACCACACGGCGAGGGCGCCCTTCCGCAACCCTTAGGGGATGCCACATCGACCCCGCATTCGAATGGGCCGATACTTCGGGAGACGCCGCAACTCTCGCAGAATCGAGCGCGATGCACGGATATCCCCGGCCCCAACTTCGCCGCGGTGGCGCAACGAACCTGAACGGACCATGGCTGTTCGCCATCGACCGCGAAGCTTTGTGGCGCGCGCCGGAGCAGGTGCGGTGGGCGGGGCCGATCGAGGTGCCGTTCGCACCCGAGACGCCGGCCAGCGGAGTGGGCGATACGCGGTTCTTCCGCGCTTGTTGGTATCGGCGCGCGGTGCGCATCGCGAAGCCACCGCCGGACCGGCGCATCCTGCTGCACTTCGGCGCGGTGGACTTTGCGGCGACCGTGTGGGTGAACGGGAAACTCGCCGCAACCCACGAAGGAGGCTACACGCCGTTCTCTGCCGACATCACGGAGCTGCTGCATCCGTCCGGGCACCAGTTGAGCGAGACGCAGACCATCGTGGTACGGGCGGAGGATGACCCGCACGATCTGTCGCAGCCACGTGGTAAGCAGGACTGGCAGCTGGAGCCGCACGCGATCTGGTATCCGCGCACTACCGGCATCTGGCAGACGGTGTGGGTCGAGCAGGCGCCGGTCACGCGCATAGGCAGTGTGCGGTGGTCGAGCGACCTTCAATGGTTCGAGATCTGCCTGGATGCACGGATCGAGGGCGCGCGGCGGGAGGGGCTGCGGCTCCGTGTCCTGCTGTCGCGGCGCGACGAGGTGGTGGTAGACGACACCTATTCAGTCGAAGGCGAGCACGTCTCGAGGCGCATCGGCCTGCCGGACCCGGGCATCGACGCCGAGCGAAACCCGTGGCTATGGTGGCCCTCGCAACCCACGCTGATCGATGCGCGACTCGAGCTGCTCGACGAGCAGGGGCGGGTGGTCGACGTTGTCGACAGCTATACAGCGATGCGAGCCGTGGGCATTCACGGTGATCGCTTTCTGCTGAACGGACGGCCGTACCGGCTTCGAATGGCGCTCGACCAGGGCTACTGGCCCGAGACGGGACTCACGGCACCGGATGACGATGCGCTTCGCCGCGACGTCGAGCTGGCGAAGGCCATGGGGTTCAACGGCGTCCGGAAGCACCAGAAGATCGAGGATCCGCGCTACCTCTACTGGGCCGACCGGCTGGGGCTGCTGGTCTGGGAGGAGATGCCGAGCGCGTACGCCTTCAACGAGACTGCGATGCTGCGACTGACCCGCGAGTGGACGGCCGCAATCGAGCGCGACCGAAGCCACCCGTGCATCGCGGCCTGGGTGCCGTTCAACGAGTCATGGGGCCTGCCCGATCTCGCGTCGTCAGCGCAGCAGCGGGATTACGCCGAGGCCGTGTTCCGCCTGACAAGAGCACTGGATCCGTCCCGCCCCGTGATCACAAACGACGGGTGGGAAGCCCCCGCAACGGACATCGTCGGGCTGCACGACTACGAGCAGGACGCCGCCGCCCTGGACTCACGCTACGGTACTCCCGATGCCCTCGCGGCGATGCTCGCAAGGGGGCGCGTGGCGGGGCGCCGGACGATCCTGGCGGGACAGCGCGAGCACGACGGGCCGGTGATGCTGACCGAGTTCGGCGGCATGGCGCTCTCCGACGATCCGGGCGGTACGTGGGGATACTCTCGCTGCACGACGGCGGAGGAGCTGGCGGATCGATACGCAGAGCTGCTGTCCGCGGTACGCGCGGTGCCGGGATTCAGCGGCTTCTGCTACACCCAGTTCACCGACTGCTACCAGGAGACCAACGGCCTGCTGTATGCCGACCGGCGCCCGAAGGTGCCGCTCGAGGTCATCGCCAAGGCCACGCGCGGGCAGTAGAGCCAACGAAGACGGGAGAGGCCCCCGGGATGGGGGCCTCTTCGTGTCCGGAATGGCGATTCACTGACGTCTACCGGCGGGCTGCGGCCTTCTTCTTCGCCGGGATCTTGCGCCCCCTGGCGGCGCCGTTGGTGCTGGCCTTTGCGCCAGTCTTCGATCCGCCCTTGGCGTCCGCGGCGCTGCAGACCGTCTCGACGATCAGGCGAGTGACCACGTAGGGGTCCATGTTGGCGTTCGGGCGGCGGTCCTCGATGTAGCCCTTCTTGTCGCGGGCAACCTGCCAGGGGATTCGGACGGAAGCTCCACGGTTGCTGACACCGTACGTGTAGGTCTTGTACGACGCCGTCTCGTGTAGGCCCGTGAGGCGTCCCTCGATACCAAAGCCGTAGTTCTCGATGTGGAGCTTGGCCCTCTTGCCCAGCGCCTCAGCGGCGGCCACGCACGCCTGGTAGTTGGACCGCATCTCCTTGGTCGAGAAGTTAGTGTGGGCGCCGGCGCCGTTCCAGTCACCCTTCACGGGCTTCGGGTCCAGCGTCGCATTCACGCCGAAGTCCTCTGCGATGCGGTAGAGCAGCCAACGCGCGACCCACAGGTGGTCCGCGACCGCAGGCGACGCGAGCGCGCCGATTTGGAACTCCCACTGCCCGGGCATCACCTCGCCGTTCGTGCCCGCGATCTGCAGTCCGGCGACCAGGCAGGCGTCCGTGTGGGCCTCGACGATCTCGCGGCCGAAGACTTCATCCGCACCGACGCCGCAGTAGTACGGGCCCTGGGGGGCGGGGAAGCCGTTGTCCGGCCACCCGAGCGGCTTGGAGCCCTCGAAGAACGTGTACTCCTGTTCGATGCCGAACCAGGTGTCGTGGCTGGCGTACTTCTTCGCCGTGGCGGCGCAGGCGGCCCGCGTGTTGCTCGGGTGCGGCGTCATGTCCGTGAGCAGCACCTCGTTCAGTACGAGCTTGTTCTTGCCGCCGCGGATGGGGTCCGGGCAGACGAAGACCGGCTTCAACACGCAGTCGCTGTTGCTGCCCGGGGCCTGGTTGGTGCTGGAACCGTCGAACCCCCAGATCGGGGGCTCCTGACCCTCCGGCACAATCTTGGTCTTGGAGCGCAGTTTGGATGTCGGCTCGCTCCCGTCGATCCAGATGTATTCAGCTTTGTAGTATCCCGCCACTTCTTCCGTCTCCTCTCCTCGAGTCCCTCGAGTCACTGGTGCTGTGTCTTGCGCGCCGTGCCCCGGGCGCCCGAGGCGCCGGGGCACGAGCGATTATCCGTC
>JACRBR010000185.1 GCA_016213125.1 Chloroflexota bacterium
CGAAGCCGGTCTTGTGCACGTAGTCCCGCGTCGCCAGCACGAGCGCTTCCCACACCTCCGCCACGGGGTCCAGCGGCTCCACCATGCGCGGCGAGATCGCCGGCTTCTCCGTTGCGAACGGCGCTTCGGATACGGCGATGCGCGGCGCCTGACCGTCGTTCCGGGCCAGCCGGTGCTCTTTGCGCGAACGCGGGTCGTGCAGGCGTGACTGCATCACGCCCTCGATGTCGATGTCGTGGACCAGCAGCTCCTCGCGGAACTGCGCGGCGCGCGCCACCAGCGTCCCGCGCTCGTCGCAGATGATGCTGTGGCCGTCGAAGACCAACTCGTCCTGGCCACCGACCATGTTCACGTAGCAGACGGCGACCATGTTGTCACTGGCCCGCGTCGAGATGAGGTTCTC
Organism: Chloroflexota bacterium; assembly: GCA_016213125.1. Lineage (GTDB taxonomy): Bacteria > Chloroflexota > Dehalococcoidia > DSTF01 > JACRBR01 > JACRBR01. The sequence goes on from JACRBR010000185.1 coordinate 404, forward strand.
GCGGACGGCGCCCTTGCCGCGGTGATACGGCGAGCCGTTGATGTTGATGATGACCTCGGCGCCCGCGCGGGCCTGGTCGCGCGCCGGTCCGTCGGGGTACCAGATGTCCTCGCAGACGTTCACGCCCACGTCGACACCGGCGATGGTGTACACCGGCGCCTGCGTGCCGCGCTGGAAGTAGCGGTCCTCATCGAACACGCCATAGTTGGGCAGGAACTGCTTGTGATACCGCCCGACGATCTTGCCGTCGCTGATAACGGCGGCGGCGTTGTAGACATCCTCCTCAAGGTCGATGAACCCCACGATCGCCGCGATCGGGATCGCGCCGATGCCCTTCGTGGCCGGGACGACCACGCGCTCCAGCACGGCGATGTTGTCCTCGACGAACGAGCGGCGCAGGACGAGGTCCTCGGGCGGGTAGCCGGTCACCGCCAGCTCGGGAAACGCCACGATGTCGCAGCCAAGCTCCCCCGCCCGGCCGATCCAATCGACTATCTTGGCCGCGTTGCCGTCCAGGTCGCCGATGGTCGTGTTGATCTGGGCCAGCCCCACCCGCAGGGTCCGCATGCGTCCTCCAGACTTAGTGTACCTTCTACACTAAGTACCCTCCCGCGCGCAATCGGCACAAGCGGGCGGCCCGCGGATTCACCGAAGCCTCGCCGGCGCTGAATTGCACCTTCGCTCCAGCTTCCAGCCTCCATCTGCCATCTTCCTTCTTCCATCTTCCACCGCCCCATCCGTAACGCCGCTTGACGGCGCACGTTCTCTTTCTTGACATCATCCCGCCACGCGCCTCGGGCGCCGGAGGAGAGCATGACCACCACCTTCAGCCAGGACCCCGCAGCCGCGACGCCCCCCACCGTGCACCACATCCCGGAGCCCGTCACGGCCTCCTCGCTCGGCCTGGACCGCGGCCTTCTCGTGGACCTGAGCCTCAAGACACTGTTCTACGGCGGCCGCATGACCCGCACGGAGCTGTCAGGCGCGCTCAAGCTCTCCGGCTCGGCCATGCAGGATGTCCTGCACGCCGCCAAGGCCGATGATCTCGTCCAGATCCTCGGGTCCGGCGGCCAGGGTCCCGCCAGCTACCAGTACACCCTCACGCAGAAAGGCATCGACCGCGCGCACGACGCGTTCCAGCGCAGCGGCTACGTCGGCCCTGCCCCCGTGTCGCTTTCCGCGTACATCCACCAGACCGCGCAGCAGACCGTCCGCGGCACCACCCTCAGCCGCGAGCAGGTCCAGCGCGCGCTTGGCAACCTTGTGCTCTCGGACGAGACGCTCGACCGCATCGGTCGCGCAGCCGCCTCACGCCGCTCGACGCTGATCTACGGCAACAGCGGCAACGGCAAGACCTCGGTCGTGCGCGCACTCGGGGCCGCATCCCAGAGCAACATCCTCATCCCCTACGCCATCGAGATCGTGGGGCAGATCGTCCGCCTCTACGACCCGTCGAAGCACGAGATCGCGCACGAGGAGCGGCCCTCCTTCGACGGCAGCCTCTTCGGCCACCGCCGCGACGAGCGCTGGATCGCCATCCGCCGCCCCGTCATCTGGGCCGGCGGCGAGCTCACGAAGCACAGCGTCGAGCTGCAGTGGGACGAGCGCACGCGGCTGTACGAAGCGCCGCTCCAGCTCAAGGCCAACGGCGGCACACTGATCATCGACGACTTCGGGCGGCAGCGGATGCCCGCCATCGACCTCCTGAACCGCTGGATCGGCGCCCTGGAAGGCAACACTGACCACCTGACGCTGCACACCGGCCAGATGGTGGAGATCCCCTTCGACATGATGGTTCTGTTCTCGACCAATCTCATGCCGACCGACCTCGCCGACGACGCCTTCCTCCGCCGCATCCGCTACAAGATCGAGCTGCAGAACCCGAATCCGGCCGAGTTCCGCGCCATTTTCCGCAACGAGTGCGAGCGCCGCGGTGTGCGGTTTGACGACCTTGCCGTGTCTCACCTGGTCGAGCACTGGTACGGCGCGCGCCGCGATCTGCGCGGCTGCCACCCGCGCGACCTGGTCGAGGCGATCTCGGACGCGGCGGTGTTCGACGGCCACGCACCGGCGCTGACGCCGGGCCTCCTCGCCGA